>NZ_LZMK01000244.1:0-42285 GCF_001665865.1 Nocardia sp. 852002-20019_SCH5090214
AACGACTAACCAAACCAACAAGGGGTGGGTCCAAATTCAACCGGAACGACCGGGTCACCATTCAACCGAAGTTGACAGACGATGACCTTCTTCGCCACGTAGCCCTCCCGCGTAGTTGATCGAAACGTGTTGCCCAAGTGTCGAACAGATAAGCTTAGGCTGAACCATCGCACGCTGAGTGGCCAGTCTGGGTGCCAGGACCCTCACACGCGAGCGGTCGCTGGTTCGAAACCAGCTGGGACCACTTTGTTGGACCAGGTGAGCGACGCTTTCTCAAGCTGCTCTTGGATACGTGCGATAAACGTGCAATAGCTGTGCGTCGCTCATCGTGGCGGACGTCTAGGTGTCGGCTTCAGTGTGGAATCTGACGATTATGATCGCTTTCCGTTGAACGATCCCGCTGAGATATCGCTCCGACTGGGGAAACGATCTCGTCGGACACCGAAAGTAGCGATGCCGCCGGCGTGGCGATCGGCCCGGCGGCATCGCAACGGCTCTCCCGTCCTCCGTGAACTCTATGGGCAGCTCGGCGACGGAACGGCTGAGGCTGTGGAGATTCGGTTACCGCTGACGGTGGTCTCGACAGCCAGCCGATGCTCGCGCCGCTACCGGAAAGGACTCTCTTCGTGACGCCCTTGCCTGATGTCGGCTTCGATGTGCTTGGCCGATTCGCCGAAGAACTGTTTGGTGGCCCATACCACCAGCTGCTCCTTCGTTGCGGCGAGGCTGCAGAGCGTGGCTTTGGAGCAGCAGCCGCTCGGTGAGCTCACCCATGGTGAGGGTGGTGAAGCCCTCGCTGATGCCGATGTCGACGGCGCTACTCGGCCCTCATTGCCGCCGGTCCTGCTGTTCGTCATGAGCATCAACCAGCGCGTGGAAACAGGAGTGGCCGCTGGCCCGCGCGCTGTCGGGACCGACTTGTTCCTGCGTGCCGATCACCGCCTCGCCTTCGACGCCCCGGAAGCCGACGAAGGCACCTGATACCTTCACATACGACCCCAGCGACCCGGTGCCGACCACCAGTGGCGCCCTACTGCTGTAGAACGAGTACAAGCCGGACCAAGCCCGGGGCGAAGTCCGGCCCGACGTCTGCGCCTACACCAGAGACCGCCTCGCCGACGACCGATCGGGTCGTCCGCCTGTGCGATGTCGACGCCGACGATGTCTCACGCAACATCGCCGACGGCATCGTGCGGGCAGTTGCCACCCTGGCGAATTCACGAACAGATCGTTGATCTGTGGTCCATCAGTTATGTGTTCCGCGCCGGTCATCGCATCCGGGTACAGGTCACATCCAGCAACTTCCCGCGGTGGGAGCGAAATCTCAACATCGGCGAGCCCGCCGATCGGGGCACACGGTCACTGGTGGCCCAGCAGGAAATTGCTCACGGCGCGCCTCGGTCCTCGAGGATCTGCTGCCCGCAATTTCTGGTCCGGCGTAGGGCGGTGAGGCGGCGGCTGTGGCCGCCTACTCGGTGCACGGTCCGCGGACCGATAGTGCCGGTACGATCGAGCGGTCGGCGACGTCGGTTAGTGGGTGGGCAGCAGGATGCAGGTGGTTGTGGCGTGGGCGATGAGCTTGCCCCCTTCGTCGTGTACTCGCCCTTCGGCCGTGGTGATGGTTCCGGAAATCGCACGCCTGCGCGGTGCGGTTGCGGGCTCCGGGAATCGTGTTCCATCCGACAGGCAGGTCGGTGTCCGGGCGGCCGGTCAGCGGATAGAGGTAGAGGACAACTCGTCGGCTGCCGACGCGGGAAGGTCGACGACCGTGCCGTCGGTGCTGTCGAAGGCCAACTGCGGCAGGGGTTGCCCAGTGAGGTGAGACGCGGCTCCATCGTCGACCGGGCACCGGCAGGTCCGGTGGCAGAACGGTGAGCCCCGGTGCTGGCGCTGCGGATTCACCGTGTCGGTATGCCGCGGCATGCAGTCGTCGCCGCAGAGCGTCCCGGCGTTCGGTCAGATCCGCGATTCGAATGGTCGATGCGTCGATCGCCCGCTGGTATTCGGCCAGTGATGCCGGGCGGTCGTCGATGTGGTCGCCGCCAGCGGCCCGGCAGTCCAGGAAAGGGCGGGTCTACAGCTAGCGCGCCGATGATCGAGTCGGACCACTCCGGCTTCGCGGAGGTGCCCGGCAAGGCCGCGCCGCTCGGCACGGGTTCGGACACAGTCGGGTTGGTCCACCTCACCGCGTGGTGAGGTGGACCAACCCGGTTCGGGGATATGTCTCCCGCTGAGGGGCGGGTGGTCGGGCGGCGTGCTCGTTCGGAGCGCGCCGTAGCAGGCGAGCCGTCAGAGAACCAGGACTGCCCGCTCACCGATCTTGTGCGCGGCGAGGTCACGGAGCGCGTCGTTCACCTCGTCGAGGCGATACCGTGTGGTTTCAGCGTTGATACCGTGCTCCTTCCACAGTTCGATCACAGTGGCCAAGTCCGCGCGCGACCCGAGCGAGCTGGTACTGACCTGCACTTGCTGATTGGGATTGGTGTAGCCGAAATCGAGTGTGCCGCCACCGATGCCGACCAGGATGATCGCACCGCAGGCGACGGTAGTGGCGGCGGCGAGGCACAGGGTGCTGTCTATTCCGACGAAATCGATGACGGCGTCGAGCCCCAGTCCGCCCTCGGACACGTTCTGCAATTGCGGGATGGCGTCGTCGGTGGTCGGGTCCACCGACAATGCCGCGCCGATGTCTAGCGCGTGTGCTCGTTTGGCCTCGTCGGTATCGATGGCGACAATTGTCGCCGAGGTGAGTGCGGCCAAGTATTTGATCGCGAACTGGCCCAAGCCGCCGGCGCCGATGATGCCCACGCTTCGATCGGATCCGCTGAGCCGTTCCAGCACTTTCGCGACCGCGCCGTACGCGGTGAGTCCTGCATCGGTCAGCGGTGCGGCGGCCACCGGATCCAGGTCGCCGAGCGAAACCAGATGCCGCGCGGCGGGCACCAGGAGATAGTCTGCCCAGCCTCCGGGTTGGGTGACACCGACGTAGCTGACGTTCGGGCAGACGTGTTCGTGGCCTGCTCGGCATACCCGGCATGTCCCGTCCCCCCAGCCGGGCCAGACCGCCACCGCGTCGCCTACGGCGAGTCCGGTCACGCCGGCGCCGAGTGCGTGCACGAAGCCGGTGTTCTCGTGACCGGGTGTCCACGGGAAGTACGGCGTCGGTGGCATTCCCGGGCCGCCCTGCTGGATCGTGAGGTCCGAGTGGCAGACCCCGGAAGCCGCTATCCGCACGACAACTTCTCCGGGTCCGGGCGTGGGGTCGGGGACTTCCACGATTTCGAGGTCGGAGCCCAAGGATGGCAATTGAGCTGCGCGCACAAAATTCCCTTCGTAGTTGCGGGTTGCGTCATCACGCGGTGAATCGGTATGCGGCCAGTCCGCGCACCCAGTAGGACGGCATCCATTCCGGGGCCGCTTCGAGGGGTTGCAGATCGGGGTATCGGCTCAGCAGCGCGCCGACCGCTTTCGCGCACATCATGCGACCGAGGGGCGCGCCGATGCAGTGGTGTGCACCGGTGGCGAAGGAGAGGTGTTTATTGAGGTTCGGACGATCGAGAATGAAGCTCTCGGGGTCGTCGAAAACCGTGTCGTCGTGGTTCGCGGAACTGATGTAGGAGAACACCATTGCGTCCGCTGGGATCGTCACTCCCGCTACCTCGACGTCCTGGGTGGAGGTCTGGAACACCATTTGCACGGGTGAGTTCTGGCGCAAAGTTTCCTGTACCGCGGCAAGCGCGCGGTTCGGATCGCGGCGGACTTCCGCCAGGATCTCCGGATGCGTGAAGAGGTTGTAGACCGTCGAGCTGATGAGATGAGACGGGGTTTCCGACCCACCGAACTGCATCAACGTAACCAGGCTCAATATCTCTGTCGCCGTGAGGGTTTGGGCCTCCTCCTCCGCTCGCACCAGATCGGAGACAAGGTCATTTCCCGGATTCTTGCGCCGGTACTCGATCTGGTCGGTGAAGTATGCGCGAAGTTCGGCCACGCTACGGTGGATCCGGTCGAGTTCTTCCTGGGGCAGAACGGCGCGGTTCGGCGACTTCAGCAGATCCATCGTCCATCGTTTGAAGTCTTCCCGGACCTCCGGATCCTCGACACCGAGCAGGTCCGCCGTGACATTGACCGGCACGTACGCGGCATAGTCGGAAACGAGGTCGAACTCGGAACGCTTGGATTCGAGATTGTCCAGGAGCCGCTCGACCACCGCGTCCACTTTGGGCTCCATCGCCTTGATAGCCCCGGGGCGGAAGCCGGCGTTCGCGAGCCGCCGGATGCGTGAATGCTCCGGCGGATCGGTAGCGATGATCGACTTGGTCTCGGGGACCGGATCGAACTCACCGAACGCGTTGGCGACAAAG
Organism: Nocardia sp. 852002-20019_SCH5090214; assembly: GCF_001665865.1. Classification (NCBI taxonomy): domain Bacteria; kingdom Bacillati; phylum Actinomycetota; class Actinomycetes; order Mycobacteriales; family Nocardiaceae; genus Nocardia; species Nocardia sp. 852002-20019_SCH5090214. The sequence continues at coordinate 4,365 of NZ_LZMK01000244.1, forward strand.
TCCTTGGCGGAGAAGATCTCCGGATGCTTGAAGGCGTTCTCGACGTCGGTGTACCGGAAGATTCCCCAGGCTCCGACCGATTCGATGTAGTGCACTGGAGCGCTGGCGCGGAGCTCCTTGTAGTAGGGGTAGGGATTCTGCTGAACGATGGGGGATAGCGGATCGAAACCCGTCGTGGTTGTCACCTTTGACCTCCAAATCAGGACTGTCGACGTCACCGAATCCGTTCCGGTGCCGAGGGATAGCTGGATGTGATGCGCGGGACACTATGCGCGCGTGACGAAAAACATACTAAATATATTCATGTTATTTTGCAAGGGTCGCGACCGCGAATCCAGCGGAAGGCCGGTCGAGGTCAGTTCATGACGATCACTGCGCGCCCGTTGATTTTTCCCGCTTCGAGGTCGTCGAAGGCTTGCATCACATCGCCGAATCGGTAACGGGTCACGTTCGCGTTGATTCGGCCCGTTCGGGCGAGCGCTACGAGATCGGTCAGATCCTGCCGGGTGCCGCTGTAGGGTCGGATGATGGATGCGCCCCAGGGCAGGGACGTTGATAGTTGGGAGGTCTCGAATTCGAAGACGCCGTCGTTCAGGCCGGGTACGCGGATCGTGCCATAGGGTGCGACGACGGACGCGGACAGGCTCAGGGTCTGCGAATTGCCGACCAGATCCAGCACGAAATCCAGTCCGTGTCCGTCGGCGGCAGTGAGTATGTCGACGTCTACTCCCGCCCGGTCGGACCGGAATGTGTGGTCGACCTTGTCCTGCACGGCGGCCAGCGCCTCGTCCTTGATGTCGAGTGCGATGATTCGTACCCCCGTCAGCGTTCGGAGTAATTCGACCGCTAATTGACCGAGTCCGCCGATGCCGATGATCGCGGCAGTCGCGCCCGGCCGCAGCAGATCTCGGGCCGCGTTGATCGAGTGATAGGGAACCAGTCCGGCATCGGGCAGGATTGCCGCGAAGGCCGGATCGAGACCTGCCGCGGGGACGAGAGCGGCGGCGGGTACGGCCACCAACTCGGCCAGCCCACCGTCTGCCGACACGCCTGGCGTCGGCGCCGGGAACATTCTCCCTCCCGTGTTCAGGCATGCGTTCTCCCGGCCGGCGACGCACTGGCGGCAGACCCGACACGACCAGACGGGATACACCACGACCTGATCTCCGACGGCATAGTTCTCGACGTTGTCGGCGAGTTCGACGATCCGACCGCAGATTTCGTGCCCCAGCACAGTGCCGGGAGTCAGCATCGGCTCGCTGGAAGCCCGCATATGGATGTCTGTTTGGCACACCCCCGCGGCAACGACTCGCACCAGAGCGTGGGACGGCTGAAGTTTCGGCTCGTCCACCTCTGTCACGGATACGTCCTGGACGCCCAAGTACTGGACGGCGCGCATGGCCGCCTCCTTTCATTAAAACATGATCACCATAAATATAGTGATCATGTTTTCCGTAGGCAATGGGAAGCCGGCAGCTGCATCCGGGTCGGCGGCATCGCACTACGCGGGTCGGCGAGCGCGCCTCGGCCGTGGGAAATGTCGGTACGCAGTGCGGAATCCGCAGCGGCGGGACAAGGTCGTGGCGTAGGTTACGGCCCGTGCGTTGCGTTTCGAGGAGTCGCCGATGCCGGTGCTTATGTGGGGTGAGTAGTGCGCCGTCGACGGTAGAATCGTGAAGGTAGACGAGGATTCGATGGGCAGTAGCGACCTGTTCGCGACGCAGAGTGACGAAGCCGCCACTCTGGAGTCGGAGTTGCGGGCGGCCGGGTTCGATGATCCGTTGGAAATCGGTCGGGGTGGGTTCGGTGCGGTGTACCGGTGTGCACAGCCGGCCCTGGACCGAGTTGTGGCGGTCAAAGTACTCACTCGGGGCATCGACGACGAGAATCGGACGCGTTTCCTGCGGGAGCAGCAGGCCATGGGCCGATTGACCGGCCATCCGAACATCGTCACGGTCCTGCAAGTCGGTGCCACGCAGAGCGGGTATCCGTTCCTGGTCATGCAGTACCATCCGCGAGAGTCTCTGGACGCCGTCATCCGCCGCAGTGGCCCGCTCTCGGTGCCGCAAGTGTTGCGACTGGGCGTCAAGCTGGCTGGGGCTGTGGAGACCGCGCACCGGCTCGGCGTGCTGCACTGTGACATCAAGCCGGGAAATATTCTGCTGACCCGATACGGTGAGCCGGCGCTGACCGATTTTGGGATAGCGCACTTTGCCGGGGGGTTCGAGACCGCCGCCGGCACGGTCATCGCCTCCCCGGCGTTCACCGCTCCGGAAGTACTGAAGGGCGAGCGGCCCAGTCCCGCTTCCGATGTCTACAGTCTTGCGGCAACGCTGTTCAGTGCACTGACCGGCCACGCCGCATTCGAGCGACGGACCGGCGAACGGGTGGTGACCCAATTCGTCCGGATAACGACCGGCCCTGTCCCGGACCTGCGCGAGCGCGGCGTACCGGGTGGGTTGGCCGATGCGATAGAGCGAGCGATGGCGGCAGAACCCGTCGCCCGGCCGAGCACTGCCGCGGAGTTCGGGGAAACCTTGCGCGCGATCGAATCCGACTGTGGGCTCATTGTCGACGATATGACCTTGCCTGCCGAGGGCGGCGAGGCTCGGAAAGAACCCGGACTCCCCGAGCCCGGCCCGGCGCCGATCGGTTATGGTGGCGCGCATTCGGGTCGTAGTACCGTGGGACGCCTGCCGTCGGAGTTGACCAGCTTCGTAGGCCGCAAGGCGGAATTGGGGGCAGCGCGCGAGCAGTTGACTAAGTCACGACTGGTGACGTTGACCGGGATCGGCGGTGTCGGCAAGACCCGGCTGGCGCTGCGGTTGGCCGGAGACGTACGTAAGAGTTATCCCGACGGGGTGTGGCTGGTAGAACTGGCAGAACTGCAGGACGAGTCGCTGATAGCGGATGCGTTGGCCTCTTCGCTGGGTTTGGGGAATCAGTCCGCCGCACCGATGCAGGACGTCGTCGTGGAGTATCTCGCAACGCGTCGTGCGCTGGTCGTGCTGGACAACTGTGAGCACATGATCGAGGCCGTCGCACGACTGGCTCGGACTCTGCTGCGCGCCTGTCCTGCCTTGCGGGTCCTGGCGACCAGCCGCGAGCCGCTGGATATCGAGGGAGAAAAGGTACTGCGGGTGCCGCCCCTGACCGTCCCCGACCCCGGCGAAGAGCCGGCGCTGATCGGCGTCTCCGGCTACGACGCGGTGACGTTGTTCGAGGAGCGTGCCGCCACGGCCGTCCCGAGATTCGAGATCACGGATGAGAATCTCGGCACGGTCGTGCGGATCTGCCGGCACCTCGACGGCCTGCCCTTGGCGATCGAGCTGGCGACGGCGCGGTTGCGGGCGATGTCGGTGGAGCAGCTGTCGCAGCGATTGACCGACCGATACAAGCTGCTCACCCATTCGAATCGGGTCGCGCCGACTCGGCAACAAACGCTGCGCCTGTGCGTGGAATGGAGTTATGAGCTGTGCACCGCGGCCGAACAACTGGCGTGGGCGCAACTGTCGGTATTCGCGGGCAGTTCCGAACTCGATGCCGTGGAGGCTGTGTGCCTGGCGGAAGACGGCGCGGTCGACTTGCTGGACTGCTTGGTCTCTCTGGTCGACAAGTCCATCCTGATCAGGGAAGAGCTCGACGGTGTGGTGCGTTATCGGATGCTCGAGACGCTGCGCGAATTCGGGCGGGAGAAGGCTCAGGCAGGCGGGATTTACGCATCGTTGCGGCGACGTCATCACGAGTGGTACCGACAATTGGTGCTCGAAGCCGAAGCAAATTGGGTGGGTGCCGAGCAACTGAGGTGGCTCGCCCGGCTCGGACGTGAACAGGCCAACCTCCGAGAAGCGATGGAGTACGCGCTGTCGGATGAAGAAGGCGCGGATACGGAATCGGCGTTGCGGATCGCGGCCGGTCTGTTCCCCTTCTGGTTGTCGCGGAACCTGCTCAGCGAGGGCAGGTACTGGCTGGATCGAGCTTTGTCCGAAGGCTGTGTCGACTCCTCGGCGCATCGTCTGAAGGCAATGTATGCCGATAGCGTCCTGGCGGAGCTACAGGGCGAGTTGGCTATCGGCGGTGAACTCGTCGCCGAAGGGCAAGCGATCGCGGCGAAGGAAGGGCATCGTGTAGGTGTCGCACGGATGGCTCACGCGGCGGGGCTCCTGGCACTGTACAGCGGTGACGTCGCGAAGGCCTGCGGATATCTCGAGGACGCACTCGCCGTCTTCACGGTCGATGACGATCAGGCGACGAGGGTGTGGATCCTGATGATGCTGGGACTGGCATACGACTTGGACGGGCGCCCGGAGCGGGCCATCGCGTGTCAGGAGAAGGTCCTCGAGATCACCGACGCGGCCGGTGAATCCGTGTACCGGTCGTATTCGTTGTGGGCACTGGGGATTACGGTGTTTCGGCAGGATGACTCGGAGCGGGCATCGGAGTTGTTTCGGCAATGCTTGCGACTGTGCCAGGTCGTGGATCAGCCCTTGGTGACCGCAGTGTGCCTCGAGGCCCTGGCATGGGTCGCCGCCGAGACCTCGGACATGGGCGACGCGGCCCTGCTGATGGGGGCCGCCGATGCTCTGGGCGCGGCGGTGGGCAGCTCCGCGATACTCTTTCCCGAGCTTCGTAACCACCACGAGAAATGCTGGCGCCTGGCATGGGAAGCGCTGGGGGAGTCGGGGTTTCGTGGCGCCTATCGCCGCGGCTCGCGGATGACGGCCGACCGGGCAATTGCGTTCGCCCTCGCCGCGGGCCGTTCGAGGACGGCTGTGGCAGGGCCGATGCTGACCGCCATGGAGCGGGAAGTCGGTGAGCTGGTGGCGCGGGGCCTGAGCAACGATGACATCGCGGGGGAATTGGCCATCTCACTGGCCGCGGCGCGGCGGCACTTGGAGCAGATACGGACAAAACTCGGCGTCAGATCGAAGAAGGAGATTTCCGTCTGGATCCGGGCCCAACGGCGTGGTTACGGATCCACTGCGCAAACCGCCGCGTCGACGGTCCGCTGAGACGGCGCATTCGCGCTGTCGGCGAACTCCTGGCTTGGGTATCAGGATCCGTACATCTCCCAGGTCAGCGCCTGGTCCATAACCTTGGGAAACTTTCGTTCGAAGAAGGCCCGAGTTTCTGCCATGTGCTGGCTCATCACGTCCCGTGCGCGGTCGGAGTCGCAGTCTTCGATCGCTTCGCAGATCTGCTCGTGGATTTCGGCGACATGTTTGCGCGAGGTCCGGCTGTAGACCACGCCCAGGCGGGCCCCATCGATGATCCAGTCCAAGGAGTTGAGGAAATACGTGAGCAGCGGATTGCCCGAACCTTCGGCGACGAGTTCGTGAAAGCGGTGATTCTCGTACAAGAACAATTCTTCGTCGGCCAGCCCGGCCCGCATCGCTTCCACGGACTGCCGAATGCCATCCAGAACGCGCTGATTGCCATTGCGCGCGCACAGCGCCGCCGCGATCGGCTCGATGTACTCGCGTACCTCCAGAACAGATCGGAAAGGAGTGTCGGAGAACTGCATCAGCAGCGCCAGTGTGCTGGCGAGCTGGCGGGAATCGGGCAGGCCGACCGTCGGTCCGCCACCTCGGCCCGGCCGGATGTTGATCACTCCTTGCTGCTCCAGGATCCGCAGCGCTTCGCGCACAGTGCTTCGCCCGACACCGAACGATTCGTTCATATCCGCTTCGATCGGCAGCGCGTCTCCGGTACGCAGCCCGTCCTCGCGAATCATTCGCACGATCCGTTGCGCGACGACCTCCGATCGCTTGCGCGGCATCTCCGATCGGCGCGTGCGTGGAGTGACGTCCCGGAAAAGGGGCATGATCTCGGTAGTGTCCTCCTTACCGGCCGCGGAGTCGCGTCCAGCCGTCCCGGCAGAGCGGGAAGCGGGGGTGCGGGCGTCGGGCGCTGTCTTTCCGGGCATATGATCATCATATATTTATTCCCGCGCCAACCATCCGGTGCCCGTTCGCCCGGCCATGGCGCCGTGCCGGTGAGCCGGATCATCGGATGGGTGTCCGAGTGTGCGCGAGCCGAGCGTGCCGGCTATTCGGACGGCGTCCCTGAGGTGTAGACAGGCGTGCCGGTCGCAGAATTGGTGAAGATGGAGTATGACCTCAGCTTGTGCGATAGTCATCGGATCGGGCGGGTAACGGCATTCAACCGACAGTGTCTTCGGTTCCGGCGTGAACATCATCGACCCGTGAAATGTGCGGAACGCTTCTCAGCCAGGGCGCGTCGCGCCTCTCGGGAGTCCTCGGTCGACATGACGACGGCATGGTGAGAAGAAATCAGGTCCAATGCTGTTGTAAGGTCGTGCTTCTCACCGAGTTTCGTACTTCGCTTGATCATCTGCACCGCGATGGGTGGTTGACTCGCTATTTCGGTTGCCAGGGCGCATATCGCCCGGTCCAATTCCGCAGCGGGATGGACCGCGCTGACCAGGCCGAGCGCCAATGCTTCGGCGGCGTCGACCGTCCGTCCCGTCCACATCAGCTGTAATGCGTTGGCCGTGCCGACGATTCGGGGCAGTAGATAACACCCACCGTCGCCCGGCACCAGGCCCACCCGAATATAGGCCTGGGAAAATCGTGCCGATTCCGACGCCAATCGGATGTCGGCGAGCAGGGCCATATCCATGCCGGCGCCGAAGGCATCCCCGGAGACCGCGGCGAGGTACGGCTTACTCAGCGCCTCGGCGGCATGCGCGACTCGGTGGACATGCTTGGTCAGCAAATTCTTCGCGCCCAGCGGCGTCGGCTCGATCTGCTCCAGCACTGTCAGATCGACGCCGGAACAGAACGAACCACCGGCACCAGTGACGACAACGACTCGCGTGTTCGGGTCGCGTTCGGCCTCGCTCAACGCGTCGGCCCAGGCGTCGATCATCTCGAGGGTGAACGCATTTTTTCGGTGCGGCCGGTTGAGCCGGATGGTGGCGACGTGATCGGCCACTTCGTATTCGATGTCTGACATCATTGTTCTTTCATTCGGATTCAGTCGGCGCTCAAGATCAGAACGTTGTAATACTGGGCACCGGACCCCGCGCCGGCGACCAGCCCGGTTCGAGCGCCCGCCACCTGCCGGGCGCCGCTCCGTCCGCGGATCTGCCGGACGGCTTCGATGATCTTCAATGTGGGTGCGCCCCAACCGATGTGGCTGAAGGAAAGAACGCCCCCGTCGGTGCAGGTGGGAAGTCCGCCATCGATGCCGATACCGATATCGAGAGCAAAGGGTCCGCCGTCGCCCTGTTTGCAGAATCCCAGTGCCTCGTACTGCCTGAGTACCTCGGCGGAATTGACGTCATAGAGCTGCACGAAGTCGAGGTCACCGGGTTCGAGTCCGGCGGTACCGAACGCCCGCCGGGCGGCGTCGGCCCCGATCGTCCACACATCGTCGTACAGGGGAGGGTCTACGTACTGTTGGCGCATCCACTCGGCGCCACCGCCGAGGATCCGCACCGGCGCCGAGTCCAGGTCTCTGGCCCGCTCCATCGTTGTGACAACCAGCGCGGCGGCGCCCTCGTTGGCCAGGCACACTTCCAGACGCGTGAAGGGATCGACCAGTGGCGGGGCGGCGAGGACGTCATCGGCTGTGTACGGGCCGCGGCCGGCCATCACAGCATCGGGGTTGATCGATCCTGTGTTGCGGATGGTCGCGGCGACCGCGGCCATCGCTTCCCGCGCATGCGGATATTCGTACAGGTAGCGCTGCGCGACCAGCGCGAATTGGGCGGTGGTGAACGATCCGTAGGGCTCGACGAATTCGTTCGCGGGACGGGTGTAGGAGGCGACCCGGCCGGCTTCGGCGTTCATGACGCCCGCTTGTCCACCGGTGATCAGCACGGTGTGGCACTGGCCCGTGGCGATTGCCGCGGCGGCGTCGAGCACTGCGGGGACTCCCTGCGGATAGGTGTCGCCGATCCATCGCACCGGAATACCCAATAATCCTGCCCAGTCGGCCGATCCGGGTTGGAAAACGGTGCCGCCGGGGCCGGGCCATCTAGCGCAGATGCCGTCGACCTCGGTTCGATCGATGCCGGCGTCGGCGAGCGCGGCTTTGGCCGCCCGCACACTGGCTGACAGCGAATTCATGTCGAGCCGCCTGGCCTGCTCCGTCATTCCGACACCGACGATGGCGATGTCGTGGAAGGGATGCGCGGTCATGACACTGCGGCCGGTGCGTCGAGCTGTTCACGGATCTTGGCTTTGACCGTTTTGCCGACCGCGTTTCGTGGCAGGTCCTGCCAGACTTCGATTCGTTCCGGCACCTTGATGCTGGGAAGGCCGTGGTCGCGGCACCACTGCATCAGCTCCTCGGCTACGGGAGCCGCGGGTCCGCTCGGGACAACCACCGCGGCGATGGCCTCACCCCATTCAGGGTCGTCCAGTCCGACGACGGCCGCATCGCGTACCTGCTCGTGCAGCGTCAGGACGTTCTCGATTTCGGTGGGCGCGATATTGAAGCCGCCGCGAATGATGAGGTCCTTCTTTCGGCCCACGATCTTCAGATAGCCGTCCGTTGTCCATTGTCCGATGTCACCGGAATGCATCCAGCCGTCGATGAGTACTTCCGATGTCCGGTCCGGTTCGCGGTAGTAGCCGGCCATCGTGTGCGGGGTTCCGAAGACAACTTCGCCCGATTGTCCCGCCGCTACGTCGGCACCGGTCTCGTCGACGAGCCGGACCATGACCTCCAGCGACTCCTTACCGCAGGTCGCGAACAGCTCGGGACGTCCGGCCGCGGCGAGGGCGTGATCGCTCTTGCGAAGCATCGTCCCGATCGAGGCGATTTCGGCCATTCCGTAGAGCTGGATGAAGATCGGGCCGAAACGTTCGATCAAAGCGGCGACTCGGTCCGGGGCGATAGGCGCTGATCCGTATCCGATCGTCCGCAGCGTGGGGATCGATTCGACGCTGACGTCGGATTCGAGTAGCCGGATGAGCATGGTCGGCACCAGAAAGGTGTGGGTGACGTCGTTCGCGCGCACATCGGCGACGAAGCGCTCGGGCTTGAAACCGCGCGAGTCCATGAATCCGATCGCGCCGCCGAGGAGGGTGAGGGGTGCGATGGTGATCTGCATGCTCGAGTTGTGAGGGATGGCAATCAACCACCGCGTATCGGCCGTCAGCTCGTATTCGCTCACGGCCACGGCAGCGTGTTGCAGCGTCGCGCCGACGCTGAAGAGGATCCCTTTCGGCCGACCGGTTGTGCCGCTCGAGTACACGATGCAGAAGTCGTCACCCGGCCCCACTTCGCGCTCGGTGCGCGGCGCTGCGGCCGACGCGGTGCTCAGCTGCGCCTCGTACTCGCTGTCGTCATCGATATCCAGGACGACGACATCGCTGCCCTCGGTGAGCCGCCGGGCCATCGGCGCCAGCTCGGAGTCGGCCAGAATGATCTTCGGTCGGCAGTTGTCGAAGATTTCGGTGTACTCGGGTTCGCCCAGACGAAAATTCAGCCCGACATAAACGGCTCCTGCCTTCGCGCAGCCGCCGACCAGTTCGAGCACCTCCGGACGGTTGGCGACCAAGGCGGCGACGCAATCGCCGCGGTGCACCCTGTAGCGCTCGATGAGCAGATTCGCAAGGCGGCAGGCTCGGTCGTTGACTTCGGACCAGGTCCGCGACCGCGTGCTGCTGAAACACGCGAGTCCGTCGGGGTTGCGCCGAGCGTTCCTGCTGAATGCGAGTCCGATGTTCATCGCAGATCCTCTATATCGGTGGTTTGGAAAGCGGGAAGGGTCCAGTGCTCATCGACCTCGAGCCAGGTGACCTCGACTCGAGTGCCGATCGGAGTTGGCGCCGGGCCAGTGGCGACGATGTTCGCGAGCATGTGCCACCCTTCGTCGATTTCGACGATTGCCAGTTCATACGGTGCGGGCAAGGCTGGTGACGGCGAGCGGTGAACGCGGGTGCTGCTGTAGACGAATCCACGGCCGATGCTGATCCGGTAGTTCCACCGCTCTCCGAGACAGTGCGGACAGATCAATTGCGGAGTGAAGAAGCTGCGGTCGCAGTCGTCGCAGACCGGACGGATCAGACGATGGTTGCGAGCGGCTTCCCAGAACGGCGCCGTCAGCTCGGTCGGGGAGGGAAGCGGCCGCGTGAATTGCACCGCCATCAGCGCCCGCCCACGAGCAGGTAATGAGCTGCTACCGACACCGGCATACCGATGGTGACGCCACGGTCGCGTGCGGGGCCGTTGCAGGCGCTGATCATCCCCTCGCGGTAGCCGCGAAAGGCGTCCCCGATCGGCGCGGTCCGCCCATCGATGCAGGCGCCGGCCAGCCCTGCCTCCTCGGCGGTCCGCAAGCCCACGATGCCCGAGTCGTTCTTCGACATGCCGCCGTCGTGGCAGATGAAGGCCCATGGGTCGGCCTCGATCAGGAATTTCGCGCCACTGCGGCCGGTGTGTCCCGCTGTGACCATGACGCTGCGACCGGCGTCCTCGGGGAGTGCCCAGACGATGGAATCGGTGACGACGACACGGCGGCCGTCGGGCAACTCCTCGAAGATCTTCCGCCGGATCTTGTTGCCCACGGTCGTATCGCCGGGATCGTTGTCGCGGAGCAGCTCCGCCGCGACGCGAACGGGCATCCCGACCGATACCCCGACGAGTTCGGCGTGGTAATTCACATAAGAAATGACCCCGCTGTCGTAGAGATCGCGGCCGTTGCCCATCTCGACCGTCATACCGTCCGCGGTCGCGGCGGGGATGCCGAGGGATTCCAGATACCACAGCCCGGCGATGCCTGCGCCGTCCTTGCCGACACACGCGTCGTGCCCGATCACGCCACGTGGGCGGTGCACCGCACACATCCGGGCGGGCAGGACGCCGATGTAGGACGCCGGTAGGACGACGTCGCGCCCGGTGTTCCGCTCATCGACCCAGCGCGCTGAGTCCATAATGACGATGCGGCGCCCGTTGTTTTCGGAGACGACCTCCTGAGGATGGTCACTCTCTCGTTCGAGCAGGGTTTTTCCCACTTCGTTCTCCTCACCGGCTGGGCCGCGGAACCTCTCACGGCCGAAATCTATCAATATCATAGTCATATTTTAGTGGGTATGAGAAGTGCGTCGGGCGAACTCTGGACATCCCTCGCCAGGCTTGTTCCGTGTGGGCGGTCACTCTGGCAGGGCTTACCGACGGCCAAGAAACATGATTATATTATTACTGTTAATCGTCCCTTGCTCGGTCGTTGGGTAAGGCGTCTCGAGATGTGAGGAGAAATTCGTGAATCTTGATGGAACATCTGCGCTGATCACCGGCGGTGCGTCCGGTCTAGGCTTGGCCAGTGCCAGAGCGCTGGCCAAGCGCGGCGCGCACGTGACGATTCTGGATCTGCCCACATCCGCCGGCGCGGAGGTCGCCGAAAGCTTCGGTGGCAGCGCCGACTTCGTGGCCGCCGACGTCACCGACGAGGTTTCGGTGGCGGCCGCGCTCGACCAGGCCGAGGCTCACGGCCCGTTGCGTGCCGTTGTCCACTGTGCGGGGCGTAGCCACACCACGCGCATCCTCGACAAGCAGGGTCGGCCCAACCCGCTGGAGAACTACGCGGGTGTCATTCACACCAATCTGATCGGCTCCTACAACGTGCTGCGGCTGAGCGCTGGTCGGATGGTGCACAACGAGCCGCTGGACGGGGATCGCGGAGCCATCGTGATGACGGCGTCCGTCGCAGCATGGGAGGGACAGGTCGGTCAAATCCCCTACGCCTCGTCGAAGGCGGGCGTCGTCGGCATGACCATCGTCGCCGCGCGCGATCTCGCCACCTACCAGATCCGAGTGGCGACCATCGCTCCCGGCATTTTCGACACGCCGCTGCTCGCCCGGCTTCCCGAGAACGTCCGGGAGAAGCTCGGACAATCGGTGCCGCATCCCAGCCGTCTCGGCGATCCGGCGGAGTTCGGGGCACTCGCGGTCCACATCATGGAAAATCCCATGATCAACGGTGAAACCATCCGCCTCGACGGCGCTATCCGGATGGCCGCGCGATGAGCGCCCCCGCGTACGCCTCGTCACTGCTGATCGACGAATTACCCCAGGGCGTAGTCGTTCTCACGATCAACCGACCGGAAGCCCGCAATGCCATCGACCTCGCCACCGCGGAGGCGATCAGCCGCACGTTCGACGTCTTGGACGATGATCCCGAATGCCGGGCGATCGTCCTGGCCGGCGCCGGCGGCCATTTCTCGGCGGGCATGGATTTGAAGGCCTTCCGGGCAACCGGCGAACGCCCCGTCGACGCGAAACGCGGCGCGTTCGGCCTGGTACGCAAACCACCGAGCACCCCGCTGATCGCCGCGGTGGAAGGCGCGGCCGTGGGCGGAGGCTTCGAGATGGCCTTGGCCTGCGACTTGATCGTCGCCGCCGAGAATGCAGTGTTCGGGCTGCCTGAGGTGCGGAGGGGCCTTACCGCCGCGGGCGGTGGTCTACTGCGATTGCCCTCGCGGATCCCCTACCACCTGGCCATGGAGGCGATTCTGACCGGTCGCCAACTGTCCGCCGCGTGGTGTGCGGAGCGCGGTCTGGTGAATCGGGTGGCTGAACCCGGCCACGCTCGCCGGCTAGCGGTGGAACTTGCCGAGGAGATCGGCCGGAACGGGCCTCTGGCAGTGCGTGCGTCGAAACAGGTGATCGTCGAGTCCGGTGATTGGTCTGCGGCCGAGGCTTTCTCCCAGCAGGAAGCCATCGTCGATCCGGTGCGCCACTCGGCCGATGCTCGCGAAGGAACCGCGGCGTTCGCCGAGAAACGTGAACCCCGGTGGTCGGGAAGCTGACAGGAGCGTCGGATGCAGCCGAGGACTAGCCGTGCCACCACCGTGCACGACATGACACCGCATGCCTATGCGCCCCGGATGCCGCCGAAACGCTCCGAAGTCATCGCGCAGCGGATCGTCAAGGAGATCCGCAATCGCAAGCTGCGCCCTGGGGATCCGCTTGCGCCGGAGCCGGAGATGTGTGCCGGCTACGGCGTCGGGCGGAGCACGCTCCGGGAAGCGTTGCGAATACTCGAACTACTCGGGGTACTCGAGGTTCGGGCGGGCCGGGGTGGTGGGCCGGTGGTCGCCGCCCCCAACTCACGGCACCTCGCCAGTACCCTCGCGCTGCTGATGCAGTTCTCGGAAACCACGTTCGCGTCGGTTGTCGAGATGCGGGGATACCTCGAGCCGATCGCGGCATCGCTGTGTGCGGCACGTCGAAGCGGAGAAACGGTCGTCGCCTTGAAGGAGTCGGTGGCCACGATGCGTGCCAACCTCGACGACGAGGTCGTTTTCCTCGAAGAGAACCACAACTTCCACAGCCTGGTCGCCGACGGCACGAAGAACCCGCTGATTACCTACGTATCGAATTCGCTCGACTGGATTCTCGACGGCGCGCCGCTAGGGGTGCAGTTCACCCGGAGTGCGCGCCGGTCGGTTCTCGCCGTGCACGAGGCGATCTGCGAAGCGATCGCCGAGGGTGAGGTCGAGGAAGCGGGAAAGGCGATGCAGCAGCACATCGCCGAGGCGGGGCGATACTACGACAAGAAATTTCCTGACGTGATGAGTCAAGTGGTGACGTGGGAGCTCTACGGGCTCTGACCCGTGCTACGACGTCACGTATCAACTCATCCCGAAGCGGCCGGCCGGATCCATCGAGAACGATCGATCCGGCCGGCCGCTTCGTATCGAGCCGCTGTTCGGTTCACGCGTACACCGCGACGTCCTCACCTTCGACGCGGATCTCGTACACCCGGGCGCGCAGTTTCAATCGCGGGGCGAGAACAGACTTCCCGTCCGATAGGTTGAATTCGAAGCCGTGCCAGGGGCAGCGCACGATTTCGCCGTCCCGTCCCCATTCGTAGGTGTCCGGCGCACTTTCGAGCATCATCCCCGTGGGCGCGTGGGTGCACAGCGGCGCGCCCTTGTGCGGGCAGGTGTTGCGCATCGCGTGAAGGGTGCCGTCGACGTTGAAGACGGCAACCTCCACGCCGTCGATATCGACGACGCAGCGCGTATCGCCGGGAAAGTCTTCCGGTTTGCCGATTACATGGCGTGTCATTCTTGTACTCCAGTCATGGGGCAGGGGATCGCCCTGCGGGGTGGGACTGCGGCGCGTCAGAGGCGCTCGATCAACATGGCGGTGCCGAGGCCGCCGCCACAGCAAATGGTGACGAGACCGAGGTGGGAATCGGTGTGCTCCAGTCGGTTGACAATCGTGGTGAGCAACCGAGCACCGGTGGCGCCCAGCGGATGCCCGATCGCGATCGCTCCGCCCCAAGCATTGAGTCGGCTCATATCCGGTTGGAACTCGCGCTGCCAGGCGAGCACCACCGACGCGAAGGCCTCGTTGATCTCGATCGCATCGATGTCGTGGATGCGCAGATCATTTCGCTCGAGGATGCGCTTGGTCGCGACAATCGGGCCGGTCAGCATCTCGACCGGATCAACGCCGAGTACTACCTGGTCCACCACGCGCGCACGCGGCCGCAGCCCCATCTCTTGTGCGAACTGCCCGCTGGTGAGCAATATCGCCGCGGCACCGTCGGAGATCTGCGAGGAATTGCCGGCGGTGACCTTCCCGTCTTCGGCGAAGACGGGCTTCAGTGTCGCCAAGGCCTCCGGTGTCGAATCGGGCCGGATACCCTGATCGGCGTCGATCTTCACGCCGTCGGCATCGATGGGATGTATCTCCCGAGCGAGGTGTCCATCTCGGGCAGCCGCCGCAGCGCGCTGGTGCGAGTGTGCGGAGAATTCGTCCATCTCGGCGCGGCTGATTCGATAGGCGTCGGCCAGTCGTTCGGCCGCGACACCCTGGGATACCAGCGCGTAGCGGGAGCGCAACTCGGCTGTGAACGCCTGGCCCCAGTGTTCCTGTGCGCCTTGATTCACCCGGAACCCGTTGCGGCCCATGTGTTCTACCCCAGCCGCGATCACGGCGCGGTCGATCCCGGCCCGGATCGATGACGAGGCGAAATGTGCGGCCTGCTGGCCCGAACCGCAGCGGATGTCCACCGTTGTGGCACCGGTGCCGGCGGGGAGCCCCTTCTGCAGCCACGCGCTGCGGGCGATCCCGGAGGACTGTTCGGCGATCTGGTTGGCGCAGCCGGCGATCACATTGTCGATGAGGGCCGGATCGATACCGGCTCGCTGCAGAACTCCCTGATAGCACTGACCCAGCAGATCGGCAGGGTGGACGTTGCGGAACACCCCCTTCTCCGCGTGCCCTCGCCCCACCGGCGAGCGGACGGCCTCGATGATGACGGCGTCCTGCGCGGCGTCGGGTTTTCTCATCGCACGACTCCCAATGTCGCTGAATCGGTTCCGGCCGCCGACACTCGGCTGACGAGCTCCTTGGAGATGCCGAGCCGGAGAATTTCCGAGGACCCCTCATAGACCCGCATAGGGCGGGCCTGCCGGTAGAGCCGTTCGAGCTTGGAATCACGGACGAGCCCGAAGCGGCCGGAGATCTGCACCGCCCGGTCGGTGATGCGTCCGGCGGTCTCGCTGGCGACCAATTTCGCCATGGAGCTGAGGTGCAGGGATGCGGCCGGGTCGATCCGCGCCGCATCGGCCGCTTGGTAGGTCAGCAGACGAGCGGCCTCGAGTTCGGCCCAGGAGCTGCCGAGCATGTCGG
This sequence comes from Nocardia sp. 852002-20019_SCH5090214, assembly GCF_001665865.1. Lineage (NCBI taxonomy): Bacteria > Bacillati > Actinomycetota > Actinomycetes > Mycobacteriales > Nocardiaceae > Nocardia > Nocardia sp. 852002-20019_SCH5090214. Next base: position 19,989 of record NZ_LZMK01000244.1, read on the forward strand.
CGACCGCACCGAGTTTGGCCAGCGGTCGTCCGAACTGGACCCGGGTACCCGCGTGCCGCGCTGCCTCTTTCAGGGCGGCCTCGGCCAGGCCGATCGAGGCACCCGCGACCGAGACGCGGAAGACCGCGAGGGTCGCGAGTACATGCTCGAGCCCGTGGCCGCTCTCGCCGATCCGGTTGGTCTCGTCCACTTCCACATCATTGAAAGCAAGTTCGGCGAGGATGTGGGGGGCGATGATTTCCGGCGTGGGCGTGATCTCCAGGCCGGGCGCGTCGGCGGGCACGAGGAACAGGCTCAGCCCGGCGTGCTCGCGGGCCAGAACACAGTAGAACCCGGCGGCGCCGCCGTTGGAGATGAACGACTTGTTGCCGTTGAGAACCAGCCGGTCGCCGTCGCGGCGAACCTCGGTGACGATATTCTTCAGGTCCGAACCAGCGTCCTGCTCGGTGAGCCCCAGTCCAGCGAGAACCTCCCCGGACGCCACCTTGGGCAGCCAGTGGTCGCGTAAGGCGTCGCTGCCCGCTCGCGCCAGGCCGAAACTGCCGATGCCCTGCAGGGCGAAAAGCGAATCCAGGTGGGCGGAGGTGCCCATCAGCACCTCGCGCACAATGCTGACGGCCAGCGGGTCCACGGAGTCGAAACGCCCTCCCCATCTGGCCGGCACCATCAGCGCCCACAGACCGCTGTCGGCGAGCATCTTGTGCACACCCTCGTGCACTGTGCTCATCGCGTCGGCTTCCACGGCCAGCGGTTCGACCGCAGCCGCGAGGGCGATCGCCTCCTCGCGGATATCGAGATACGTCTGATCCAATTCGAATGACATTCGTTTTCCTTCTCTACACAGGTACTGAACAGGCCGGCCCGGCTGCACTGCGCCGAATGCACCGGAGTGGGCACTGTCCGCGTCCTGGAACGGGATTCACAGGTCCAACCTGAGGCAGTCGCCTTTGGCGCGGGAGACGCAGATCAACATGCATTCACCGCTGGCGCGCTCACTCTCGGTCAACACCACGTCGTGGTGTTCCGGGGTGCCCTCGAGCACCACCACCTCGCAGGTCCCGCAGGTGCCCTCTTCGCACGATGCGTCGACCTCGACGCCCACCTCGAGCAACGCCGCGAGAATGCTCTTGTCCGCGGGAACGGTCACGGTCGTGCCGGATTGGGCGAGTTCCACCCGGATCGGGCGCGCGCCGCTGAGGTCCGGAAGGTCCGCGCGGAATCGTTCGACGTGTAATGCGCCTGCGGGCCAAAAACTTTCACAATGCTCCTCGATCGCGGCGAGCAGCGGTTCCGGGCCGCAGCAGTAGACCGCGACATCGGGTTCGGGAACCGCCAGTTCGGCCGCCAGGTCGAGCAGCCCTTCGGTGTCCTGTGGGTGCAGCTTCACCTTCTCGCCGTAGCGGGCCAGTTCGTCACGAAAGGCCAACGACTGCAGTGAGCGTCCACCGTAGAGCAGGCTCCACGGGGTGCCCGACGCCTCCGCCGCGCGGATCATGGGCAGGATCGGAGTGATGCCGATACCGCCGGCGACAAATTTGTACATGCTGGCCGGCTCGAGCGGGAAGTTGTTGCGCGGCCCGCGGCAGTCGACCGTCGCCCCGGTGTGGAGTTCGTCGTGAATGTAGACCGAACCGCCGCGGCTGTTCGGCTCGCGCAACACGGCGACCGTCCAGGTCGTGCGATCGGCGGGATCTCCGCACAGCGAGTACTGCCTGGCCAGTCCGTTGTCGAGCTTCATCTCCACATGCGCGCCGGGCGCCCACGAAGGAAGTAGGGCACCCGTTTCGGAGGTCAGATCCAGGGCAACAATGTCGGATGTCAGCATTCGCCGGTTGCCGACCACAAGTCGGAGGTCGACTTCCGGATCGTTCGTAGTCATCATCAGATTCCTCAGCGTCGAGGCACTCTGCTCAATTGATGCGGTCACCGTAGAACTCCCGCGGGGTGTCGAACATGATCCGGCGCTGCAGATCTTCCGGGAGCCCGGCGAGGGCATTGACCGGGTCGTTGTAATTCCAATGCGGGTAGTCGGAGCTGAACATCAACACCTGCTCGGCATTGATCATGTCCATCAGTGCGGTCAGATGCTGACGCTTGGGCGGTTCGACGAACGGCTGCGTCGTGAACCGCATATTGCTGTTGAGGTAGTCGCTCGGATGGCGCTTGACCCAAGGGATCTCATCGCGCAGCCCGTGCCAGTCCGCGTCGAGCTTCCAGGTCAGTTCCGCAATCCATGCGATACCGCCCTCCGCGATGACGACCTTCAGCTCGGGGAAGCGTTCGAACACCCCGTGGCACAGCAGGCTTGCGGTGTTTGCCTGATGGATCTGGCCGAGCAGGGCGTGCCACTCGATGTAGTAGGTCGGAGTTCCAGCCATGCGGGGTGCGCGAGCGTAGACGTTCTCGGTGCCACTGGGGTGTACGCAGATGGGCAGTCCGTGGCGTTGCGCGGCTTCATAGATGGGGTAATAGTGCTTCTCGCCCATCAGAATGTCGTGCAAAGGCATGAAGATCTCGACAATTCCCGGGCGGTCGGCGACCCTGTCGATCTCCTTGACCGCGAGTTCCGGATCCTGTGGGGCGATGACCAATCCGCCGCGGTAGCGCCGGTCGAACTGGAGCCAGCGCTCACACATCCAGTCGTTGTATGCGGCGGCGATGGTGGCTGCCACCTGCGGGTCGGGCATGGCTCCGAGGCCCAGCAAGTGGCCCGACAGCAGAATCGCCCGATCGATGCCGCGGCCGTCGAGCAGTTGCGCGGCGGTGAAGGCGGGATCGGTCGCCGGCGCCATCCCCGGTCGTGCGGTGTCGCCGCGCATACCTCCGGACGAGTTGATGTAGAGGTAATCGAGCGGCAGGTGGAACTGAGACGTCGCGTACCCCGCTGCCCAATCGTCGGAAAGCCCGATGCCTAGGCGTTGTTGCCATGCCTTGCTCATGTACGGCACCAACGTCGCCAGCCCCTTGTCCATGTAGGGGTGAACGTCGGAGTCGATAATCGCGAGTTTCGTCTCCTGCCTATCGGCCTGGATGGCTTCGTATGCGGTGGTCATGGCGGGTTTCCTTGCTTCGGCTACAGTGCGGAAAATAGGTGTATGTTATGCACATTACAGTCGGTGTTGGGGGTTGTCGAGACTCGGGTGGCTCGGGAGTGGATCCGTCGGCAGATCGGCGGTCGAGGCACTTGTCTTGTTCGTAAAACATGACTATGTTATACCCATTAAAGTGTTGTCTCCGTCACAATCTGGTTGCACGGAGAACGAATTCGAGAGGTCAAGATGTCAACTACTGCCGCAACCGCACGCACGCTCGATGTCGACGTGCCCGCGCTCGACAAGGTGTTCATCGCGGGGGAGTGGGTCGATCCGGCGGGGACCGGAACGATCGATGTGGTGATGCCCTCCACCGAGGAGGTCGTGGCGACCGTGCCCGCACCCGGTGCTGTGGACGCCGACGCCGCTGTCGCCGCAGCCAGGGCGGCATTCGACGAAGGCCCCTGGCCGCGCATGTCGCCTGAACAGCGGGCGAAAATCTGTCGCGCCTTCGCCGATGAGCTCGAAACGCGACTGGATGCGTTGAACCGCGCGTGGATGTTCGAATCCGGATACACGCGCGCACACGGCGAGATGATCAACTCCGGTGCCGGGCGGGCGATTTGGGGCCACGCTATCGAGATCGCCCCCGGCTTGGCTTGGGAGCAGACGCGCACGAACGCCACCAGCGAGGTGCTGGTCCAGCATCGTCCGATCGGAACGGTGCTCGCAATCCTGACCTACAACGGCCCGGTTCCGTTGATGGGTATGAAGGTCATCCCCGCGCTGCTCGCGGGATGTACCGTCGTGGTCAAGTTCGCGCCGGAGTCGCAACTGACTTCGCGACTGATCATGGACGCCGCCGCGGCCGCCGGTTTTCCGGCGGGCGTCATCAGTGGTCTCGCGGCGGAGTTGGAGACGAGTAAATATCTGGTCGCGCACCCGGGTATCGACATGGTCCACATGACCGGCGGCACGGCGGTGGCGAAGGAGGTTGTGAAGCAGACCTCGGAGCGGCTGGCGCGTACCGGTCTGGAACTGGGCGGAAAGTCACCTGCGATCATCGCCGACGACGTCGACATCGATGAGGTCTTGGCGACGCTGGTTCCGGGGGCGATCGGCGGGTGCGGCCAGGTGTGCGTCGCCCTCAGCCGGATTCTGGTCTCTCGCAAGCGGTATGACGAGGTCGTCGACAAGCTCGCCGAGGCGTTCACCGCGATCAAGGTCGGTGACCCGTTCGCCCCGGACACCGATCTCGGTCCATTGGCAAACAAGCGCGCTCTCGAACGCACCGAACGGATGCTGGCCCGCGCGATCGAGCAGGGGGCGGTGGTCGCGGCCGGTGGCAAACGGCCGGATGGGATCACTCGCGGTTACTACTTCGAGCCCACCCTGTTGCGCGATGTCACCAGTGATATGGAAATCGCGCAGCAGGAGGTCTTCGGCCCGATCATCGTCGTCATCGCCTACGACGACATCGACGACGCGATACGGATCGCCAACGACACCGATTTCGGGCTCGCCGCATCGGTGTACGCCCGCGACCGTGACGCGGCGCTCGAGATCGCGCTGCGGATCCGGTCCGGCGGCGTGGCACTCAACCTCGCCGGCTGTTCGCTGACCGAACCCTTCGGTGGCGTCAAACAGTCCGGGTGGGGGCGTGAATGCGGCGCCGAAGGGATTCTCGAATTCACCGAGATCAAGCAGATCCTGCTGAGCGGCGCGTACTCGGGATAGCGCTGCTCGAATCAATGATCTTTTTCAGACGTCAGTAATTCGACAAGGAGGTCACTCTGATGACACAGAACCCACCCGTTCAGCCGTTCAAGCGAGATATGTTCACGGACTTCGACTTCGAGGATCGAGAGTTCAATGAACGCTTCGACGAGGTTCTGAACGAAATGGCAGCCAAATGCCCGGTCGCACATAGTTCAACCGGACACGGCTATAAGGTGATCAACACCTACAAAGATGTGAAGAAGGCCGCGCAGGATTGGCGGACATTCAGCTCCGCCAAGGGATACGCGCTCAACAGGCCGGAGGGAACGCCGACCATTCTGCCGGAGGAGTCCGACCCTCCCTACCACGACAAGTGGCGCAAGGTCCTCAACCCGTACTTCTCGCCGACTGCTGTCGCGGAATTCGAAGAGGAGATCCGCCGGATTGCGAACGAGCTGATCGACGGCTTCGAAGACAAGGAGCAATGCGACTTCGTTCGCGACTTCTCGGCGCACCTTCCCGGCATGGTGTTCTTCCGCTGCGTCATGGGAGTACCGGAGGAGGATCTGCCCGAACTCTTCGAAGGGATCGACAAGGGCACCTTCGGGCCGTTGGAAGAACGCCCGCAATACTTCCAGAAGGTGAACGACTATCTGGACTCCTATCTCGCGCAACGCAGTACGGAGCCGCCTCGCGGCGACGTGATCGATATCGTCAACGCTGGTGTCACGCGGGAAGACGGCACCCCCGCTCCGTGGGAGGACAAGGTCGCGATCGTGCTGGACCTTGTCTTCGGCGGTCTGGCTACGACGACCCACGCCATGACGGCGGCGGTGAATTATCTTGCCCAGCACCCGGAGGTGCGGAAGGAACTGCACGACGATCCCGCGCTGATTCCTCAGGCGGTCGAGGAATTCGTCCGACTTTTTGCGCCCGTCGTCGCACCGGCGCGTTATGTCACCCGGGATACGAAGCTCGGTGATCTCGAACTTCGAGAAGGCGACTGGATCGCGCTGAACTATGCCGCGGTGTCGCGCGATCCGGAAACGACGGACAACCCGACCACATTGAATATTCATCGGAAAGGTGTGGTGCATTCGGCATTCGGCATGGGGCCGCACCGTTGCCTGGGCTCTCATCTCGCCCGGCTCGAACTCAAGGTAACTCTCGAAGAATTCCTGCGTCGAGTCCCGAATTTCCATATCACCGAAGGAACTTCGGCGAAGACCGAAACGGGGCAACTACGGACGACGACATCGCTCGAGATCACTTTCGATCGCGATGACGAGGCGAAAGGCTGATCGCAATGAAGCTGAGGGTCGACGGAAATTTGTGCACCGGACACGGCCGGTGCTATTCGGTTGCCGAGGATGTCTACGCACCCGACGACGAGGGCTACTCGGCGAACCGCGATGTGGAACGCGAAGTGGCACCGGGGCATGAGGAGTCGGCGCGGCTGGGTGCCTACAGTTGTCCTGAAGGAGCAATTGTCCTGAGCGAAGATTGACCGCGGTGTCCGCGGGCGGCGGCGCCCGCGGCGGTCACAGCTCTGAGTGAACGACTACGGCCTGGAGAGCGCTCGCGCTCTCCAGGCCGTAGTCGTCTCGGCTCAGCTCGAAAGGCCCAGCAGGCGTGCGAGATTCAGCCCGAGAATCTGATCGACGTCGTCGTCGGCCAGACCCAGTTCGCGGACTGCCCGGATCTCGCGGGCCTGGTCGGCCATCGGCCAATCCGATGCGAACACGACACGTTCGGTCCCGTGTTTGTGAATGATCTTGCGAACTTCCCCGGGATCGAGTTCGGCGAGGCTGGGCGGCCACGACGTATCCACGTACACCGGCAGACCGATGACGATCTCCGCCGCAGCTTCGAATTGCCGGTACCCGCCGAAGTGACACGCGATGACGTCGAGTCGCGGGAAATTCCGCACCAGATCCGCGAGCATGCCCGGGCTGCAGATACCTTCGGAGTTCGTTGTGCTGATGGAGCCGATGTGAATGATCACCGCGAACTCGCCCTGCATCGCGTCGAGTAGTGGTGCGAGCCGCTCGTCGTCCAGCGCATAGCGCTGGAAGAACGGATGGATTTTCACTCCCCTCAACCCGTGCCGCCGCAGGCTGGCGAGATTCTCTTCGGGCGTCAAATCCGGGTGAACCGAGCCGAAGCCGAGGAAGTGGCCGGGGTCGAGTGAGGCCGAGAACCGGTTGGCCTTGTCGACCGCGGCGCCGTTGTTGGCGACCGCCAAGCAGACCGACCGATCGACTCCGGCTGCGGCCATCGACTTCTTCAGGCCGTCCTGTGTGCCGTCGCCGCGGCGCTCGAGATCGGGTACCGATCCGGCGAGGGCCTTCCGGGCGACCGAATCCGGCCAGATGTGGGTGTGCGCATCGATGATCACGACTGTTCCTCTCAGAGCCGGCTGACTTCGCCGCCGTCGATGACGACGACCGAACCGGTGACGAAATCGGACAACGGGGAGGCAAGGTAGGCCACCAGAGGCCCGAACTCGTCCGGCGCGCCCATCCGGGCGGCGGGGATCTTTCGCAGCCGTTTCGCGAGAATGTCCGGCGATTCGGTAACCGCGCTCTGCGCATCGGTCACGAAGGCGCCGGGTGCAATGGCGTTGACCTGGATGCCCTTCTTCGCCCATTCACCCGACAGCGCCTTCGTGAACTGCAGTACCGCGCCCTTGGACGAGGAGTAGGCGACCAACGTCGGCTTTCCCTTGATCCCTGATGTGCTGGCGATATTGATGATCTTGCCCGAACCCTGTGGCAGTAGATATCGCGCGGCCGCGCGCGTCAGGATGGCCGGTGCGCGGACGTTGACGTCGAAGACCTCGTCCCACACGTCCTGGGACTGTTCGTCGAATCGGCCGGCGGGCGCTATACCGGCATTGTTGACGACGATATCGAGGCGCCCGAAGGCGTCGACCGCCGCTTCCGCCAGTGCTGCGACAGCACCCATATCGCGCATGTCGCACGGACGCACCGCCGTGTGTCGCGGATAGTCGGCACGCAGCTTCTCGAGCGGCTCCCGTGACCGGGCAACGAGTAGCACCGAGGCCCCCTCGTCGAGCAACGCTTGCGCGGCGGCTCTTCCGAGCCCTCGACTCGCGCCGGTGACTATCGCAACCTTGCCGGCTAGTCGCAGGTCCATCGATTGATCCTTTCGGTTGTTCTGTGTGGGCTGGGATCGCGATCGGAACGCGACTCGAGGACTCGTCCGAGCGCTTGCGATCCAGAAATAATATGATTATATTTGCCATGTTAAACGGCGCGACGGATGAGCGCCAGCCCCCTCTGCTCGCATGCGACGCCCACTGCCGAGAGACCCGATCCGGGCGACGACGTGAAGCCAAATCGGTTGCAGCGCAATAAAGGAGATGAAGATGAGCGTGGAATTCGAGATCAACCAGACTGCGCACTACCCCTACCCGGCCGCCCAGGTGTGGCGACTGTGCGGTACGCCTGGTCGGATCGATCAGTGGCTGCCGGCCGTGAAAAAGTCGTGGATGGACGGCGACATCCGTTATGCGGAATTGGAGGGCGGCGCGGGGCAGGCGCGTGAACGCATCACCGAGCACAACGACGAGCAGTACTTCTACGCATACGACTACATCGACGGACCGTTGGTGCTGAAGGAGTTCAGCTCGCGCTTCGCGGTCTCCGCGGCGACCGACGGCGGCTGCACTGTTGTGTGGACTGCCCGATTCCGAGCCGACAGCGAGGCCGAGGGAGCCGGACTCAAGGAAGCCGTCGACGGCATGTATGAGGGTGGGCTGGAGCAGATCGGAGAAGTTCTACGCCCCGGTCGGGAGTGAGGGCTTCGACCATCGGCGACGACATAACACCGGTATGTGAAGGAGATCGACGTGAATCCGAAACGGCTGCTGCCGCGGGTGGTCGGGGAGGCGGAACAGCATGCGGCCCTCCGGCGTGAGGTCCGTACCTTCCTGCGTGAATGCCTGGATGAGGGAGTCTTCACACCAGGGATAGACACCTGGCTCACCGATTGGGATCCGCAGTTTTCCCGGCGCCTGGCGGCGCGGGGATGGATCGGAATGACAATACCCGTCGAGTACGGGGGGCATGGGTGCTCGCATATCGAACGCTTCGTCGTCACCGAAGAACTCCTCGCTGCGGGCGCTCCGGTCGCGGCGCACTGGATCGCGGATCGGCAGATCGCGCCCGCGCTCATGCGATTCGGAACGGAGCAGCAGAAGCATCGCTTTCTGCCCGCCATAGCCCGGGGCGAGTGCTACTTCGGAATAGGGATGAGCGAACCCGATTCCGGTTCGGACCTCGCCAGCGTGCGCACGAAGGCGGTGCGGGTCACCGGCGGGTGGCGACTCAGCGGGACCAAGGTCTGGACCTCCGGCGCTCACCGCGCGGATGCGTTCTTCGCGCTGGCGCGGACCGCGCCGAAGAACGCGACGGCCCGGCACGCGGGGCTGAGTCAGTTCATCGTCGATCTGCGATCGGCCGGAGTCGACATACGCCCCATCGTCTCGATGACGGGAAACCATCATTTCAACGAGGTGGTGATGGACGACGTATTCGTTCCCGACAGTATGGTGCTCGGCACGATCGGTCACGGGTGGCATCAAGTAACCGCCGAGCTTGCGTTCGAGCGCAGCGGCCCCGAGCGGTTCCTGTCCACCTTTCCCCTGCTCGCGGCGAGCGCGGGTCGCGACCACCGAGCCGGCGGCGATATAGGTCGGTTGATGGCTCGCATCACCGGCCTGCATCACATGTCCGCAGCAGTGGCCGGAGCGTTGCAGCGCGGCGAGCGCGCCGACAGCGCGGCTGCCGCTGTGAAGTTGCTGGGCACGGCGACGGAAGGCGATATCGCCGAGTACGCAGATCTTCTGCTGGATCGTGACATGGAAAGCGATGCGACCCGCCGATATCGGGAATTGGTCGACCTCGCCGTATTACAGCGGCCCGGTTTCACCCTGCGGGGTGGCACGACTGAAATCCTCGAGGGAGTCGTGGCACGAGAACTAGGACTACGGTGATGAATTCCACGCAGCCGATCGATCATGAACTGGTCGCGATGTTCGACTCGGTCTTCGCCGCACATCCGAACCGGCACACGGTTCCCGGCGCGTGCGTCGAGTTCGATCGAGACCTGTGGAAGGTCCTCGACGAACTCGGGCTGACCCGGCTGACCGGCTCCGAATCCCACGGCGGTAGCGGCGCCGACTGGTACGCCGCATCGGCACTGCTGGGCGTGGCAGCGGCCGCCGCGGTTCCGAACCCGGTGGCCGAGCACGACATGCTTGCGGGATGGCTCCTGGAAACAGCCGGTCTGCCGATGACGCCGGGGCTGCGGACCGCGTGCGTGATCAGTGATTCGGGCTCTTCCGCCGCTGTGCCGTGGGCTCGGCATGCCGAGTTCGTGGTCGCCCTTCGGCACGACGGAACGAACTGGGTGGTCGCCGACGTTCCGGCGACTAGTGTCGATGTACGTTGCGGACAGAATCTCGCCAACGAACCGCGCGACGGCGTGACGATCGGGATCGACGCGGTGACGTGGTCGCCGGTGCCTTCCGGCACGGCCGAGACGATGCTGCTGCGTGGTGCGCTGGCTCGGGTTCTCCAGAGTTGCGGCGCCATGGAACGAATCGCCGACCTGTGTCTCGCCCATGTGTCGAGCCGCGAGCAGTTCGGGCGGTCTCTCGCGAAATTTCAAGCCGTACAACGACTCGTCAGTGCGATCGCCGCCGAGGCGGCCCTCGCTCGGGCGGCCGCCGATGCGGCCGTCGCGCATGTGGAGCGGAAGGGTTGGGACGACGACCGCACAGCGTTCGTGGTGGCGGTGGCCAAATCGTGTGCGGGACATGCGTCCTCGACGGTGGTTCGCAACGCCCACCAGATCCACGGCGCGATCGGTACCACCTTCGAGCACGATCTCCACCGATACACCAACCCTGTCCTGGCGTGGCGGGCCGACTTCGGATCGGTCGCGCGGTGGGACCGGTTGCTGACGGATGCGGTCGTGGACACCGGGCCGGACGCTGCGTGGGCTCTGGTAACCGATGGTGGCGCCGTGCGCGATCTGCTGCGCGCAATATGGCCGCTGAGTGGTGCAAGAACACACCTGCGCGAGATTTGACCGGAGGCTTTGGCCGAACAATCGGACTTGATCGCGCCGAGTGGGTACGACCGCCGCACCGAAATCTGATGGGGATTCCGGGGGTGTCGGCGTCGGTGACCCGATGCCAGTCCTCGGGTCGGCATCAGGCCATCGGCGAATATCTCACCGATAATGTTCTCGATGCGCTCGTGCTCGAATTGCTGACCTCCCTGCTGGAAACCGCTGTCGCCGAACCAACATGCTCAGCGAGGCAGTCGATCACGCATGGCCGCCGATCCCGATCTGCAACTGCCGCTCGCGTGGGCGGCCGTGCTCCTGCGCCGGCCGTACCGGATGCATACCGCCATCGAGCTGGCGATCGCCAACCGGCGAACGACGAGGCGTCACAGCGGGGATTCGGACCTCGTCGGGGAGACGAATTTCGTCGGCGCCACTGCCCACACTATCGACGCCACCCGCATCTCCTGGGATTTCTTCCAGGCGCACGCGCTCCCCGGATGATCGGACAACTGCGGGTTGCTTCCGGCGTGCCCATCACTCGAGACGGGCGATATCACGCCAGCGAGCATGCGCGGCCGGCGTCCATTCCGCCCGGAGGTCGCGCAGCCGCTTGGCTGCGCGTTGTCCGTGCCAGTCGGGCAGCAGAACCTCCGGTAGCCGAGGATCGACATAGGTCATACGGCGCAGTGCGTCCGCGAGTTCCACGTGGTTGAACAGCAGTTCGTCATCCGATCCGAAGGTGTGCGAATCGAAGCGCTCGAGCAGCGCGTCGTAGGCGTCCTCCGCAGCGTCGAGGTCCCAGGATCGCCGCACCAATTCTTCTTCGGAAATTCCTGCGGCAGCGGTCGTTCCGATGAACGACACCGTGTTGGCGTTCAAGCCGAGGGCATCGATCGCCTTCGCCGCCTCGGCGGCGCGTCCGCTATGAGGGGTGACCCATACGCCGGGCGTCGGGTTCCCGAAACCCGCCCAGCGCAGCGCAGCATAGAGTTTCTTACGCGTCGAGCGGTGTGACTCGGGGATCGGCACGTTGACGACGAGCCACCGGCCGTCCCATTGGGTGGTGTCGATATCGGTGGAGAACACGCGCACATCCCCCTCGGTGAACAGGCGATGCGCCTTGTCGGTGAGGGTCCACAGTGTTTCGCGTCCGTCGCGGCGCGCGGCGATCAGCCCCGACGATCCTGTGCGCGCGATGGCCTGCCTGCCCGCGTGCGCGCCGAAACCCAGCCCTTTCATGACATACAGCAGCGCCGCGGTGCGGACCGGCTGCCCATACGGTTCCACGAGCTCACCGAGCACGGTGATGAGCACCGACCGTGCGCTGCGGGTCGATGGAGCGTCCTTCGCGGAGGTCGGCTGATCGGCGTCGGTCATACGCCCATCGTCGCGCAACGGTGCGATGCGATGCGAGCGAGGCCCACCCATCGTGCGGGGTTCCGGTTCTCGCGCGATCACACGTCCGTCGTCAACGCCCCGATCTGTTGCCGTGGTCTCCGCACCAGTCTCGAAGGACGGATACGGTATCGGCGCCGGGGATTCGGGGCGCCGAATACGTCGTGCCGGGCATATCGGCGAAACGTGGTGCCGCCGCGGGCTGTCGCTGACCGAAGGCCTCGACCACAGTGCCGCGCGCGGTGATCTGCGGGTGATGGGGAACCTCGGCCAGCGACAGCACCGGTGTTACGCAGGCGTCGAGATCAGCGAACGTGGCCGCCCACGCGTCGCGTTCGCGAGTACGGAAGATACGTGCGAAACAGTCTCGGACGCTGGGCCATTCGCTCCGGTCGTACTGGTCGGGAAGGTCGGCGGCGTCGAGACCGAGGCCGATGAGCAATCGGGCGTAGAAGACCGGTTCGACGGCGCCGACCGCGATATACCGCCCGTCGGCACATTCGTAGGTGTCGTAGAACGGGGCCCCGCCGTCGATGACGTTCGCGCCGCGCTCGGGCGACCACAGGTCATTCTCCGTCAGGGTCCAGAACATCGACATCAGCGCGCTCACCCCGTCCACCATCGCGATGTCGAGCACCTGGCCGGTTCCCGTCCGGGTGCGTGAGTGCAGTGCCGCGAGTATGCCGAGCACGGCCAGCATCGAACCGCCGCCGAGGTCGGCGACCAGATTGAGCGGCGCGAGCGGTCGCTCGCCCGGGCGTCCGATGGCGTTCAACGCACCGCTGAGGGCCAGGTAATTGATGTCGTGCCCGGCTCGGGACGCCAGTGGCCCATCCTGACCCCAACCGGTGACCCGGGCGTAGATCAGCCGTGCGTTGCGTTCGGCGCAGATATCCGGGCCGATCCCGAGTCGTTCGGCCACACCGGGCCGGTAACTCTCGATCAACACGTCTGCCTTCTCGACCAGATTCAGCACTGTGGCCAAGTCCTGGGGGTTCTTCAGATCGGCGCTGACGGAACGGCGATTACGCAGCACCGCGTCCTTGTCCACCGGAACCAATTGTGTTACGCCGCCGGGCTTTTCGATGCGTACCACATCGGCGCCGAGATCGGCCAGCAGCATGGCGGCGTGTGGTGACGGACCGATGCCGGCCAGTTCGACCACACGTAGGCCGGTGAGTACACGCTCCATCGAATCCTCCTGAAACTCTTCCGTCGTTTGACAGTTCTGGCTACGATCTATCAAATAACGTATCATCTGAATCAGGTTGCGGCGACGCCCGTCGAGCGTCTGCGGTGCGACCGTCCACGAGGCCGAGGGGCTGAATATGAGCGAACTGGATCCGACGGTCATGTCGGCACTGCGCGCGGTGACCGACGATCCGACCACATATGCGCAAGGATGGAAGGCGCGGCGCGGAGGGATGGCGATCGCGTCGTTCCCGATGAACTTTCCGGCCGAACTGGTCCACGCGGCCGGCGCGCTACCGGTGATCATCCAGGACGATCCGACCCCGATCACCGAGGGCCGCAGCCTGCTGGCCGAGTTCTACTGCGGCTATACCCGCAGCGTGGCCGACCAGGCGGCGCGCGGCAGCCTCGATATCTTCGACGCGTTCGTCGCCGCCGATCACTGTGTGCAGCTGCTCGGCGCGGTCGACGTAATTCGCTGGGCGCGGCCCGACAAGCCGGTGCATTTCGCCCAGTTCACCAGCGCGATGGACGATGCGTGGACCAAACCGCGGGTCGAGGGTCGAATCGAGGAACTGAAACAGGAGATCGAAAAAGTCCTCGGTACCGAGATCACGACGTCGGCGCTGGCGGCGAGTATCGCGCTGTTCAATGAGAACCGGGGGTTGCTTCGCGGCCTCTACGACGTGCGCCGCTCCGGCCGGGCCCGTATCACCGCTTCCGATATGCAGGTGCTGATCAAATCCAGCATGGTGATGGATATCGAAGAACACACGGCGCTGTTGGAACGGCTACTGGCACAGCTCGATCCGGCCGCGCCACCCCGCGGCGATCTGGTTCGTCTTCATCTGTCGGGACATTTCTGTCACGCTCCGCGACCGGAAATCCTTGACGTGATAGAGGAATCGGGCGCCCTCGTCGTCGACGACGATCTCTACACCGGGTTCCGCTACATCTCCACCGATGTGCCGCAGTCCGGCGATCCGCTGCAGGCGTTGTCGCAGTGGTATCTCGACCGTAACCGGACCGCGCCCTGCCCGACCCGGGTGACCACCGACGTCGACTGGGACACCTACCTGATCGACTCGCTCCGCAGCAGCCGCAGCGACGGTGTCGTCGTGCTGATGGCGAAATTCTGCGAGCCGCACATGCTCTATTACCCCGAGCTGCGCAAGGCCCTCGAGGCGCACGGAATTCCGTTGCTGCTGCTGGAAACCGAACACGAGGGCAATCCGGTCGAAACGCTGCGCACCCGGGTGGAGACGTTCGTCGAACGCGTTCGTCGCCAACCGGCGGGCGTCCGGTCCTGAATATTCGTTACGCACAAAGGAATTCGCCATGACGACTCAACAATCCAATGCCGAGAAGGCCAACCGGCTGAGCAGCACCCGAGCGGGTGGGCGCATGGTGGCCGACTATTGGGACAACATCTTCACCGCCAAAGAGCGGGGCAAACATGTCGTCTGGTACAACGGCGCCGCGATGAACCCGTTGTTCCAGGCAGCCGGTTTGGAATGGTGCCACGGCGAGGCGTTCGCCGCCCGCCTGGCTGCCCAACACCTGGAGGGGCCCGCGCAGGCGGCGGGTGCCGAATACGGCTACATCGGCGAGCTGTGCTCCTATGCGAGAACGCATCTGGGGTGTGCCGTGCTGACGCATCAAACGGTCAGTGGGCAGTCGACCGGGGTGGTCGGCATGGTCGATCAACAGGAGCTGGCGGCCAAATTGCCCGCGCCGGATTTCTTCGTCAACGGTTACGCCGGCTGCAGCACCGGTCAGCAGTGGGACGCGATGACCTATCGGGTCTTCGACCGCAAACTTCCGCTGTTCAACGTGTCGATGCCGATGCTGTGGGGAAACAAGCCCGACGCCGGATATATGCGAGGCGAAGAGTGGACCGAGGTGAGCCGGTATGTGGAAGGGCAGCTACGGGAGCTGATCGGCTTCCTCGAACACCAGACCGGCCACCCGTTCGACTGGGATGCGTTGAGCGAGAGCATGTTCTACATCAAGCGCGCCTCCGAGCTGCGTCTGGAAGGGATGGCGTTGTGCGCGCAGGCGCCGACTCCGGCGACCTACTGGGACTGGGTGGCCAGTATCGCGCCGATCAATTTCCTGCCCGGCAACCAGGCTCTCGTCGACTATTTCGCCGGGGTGAAGGCCGAAATCGAACAGCGGCTCGCCGACGGTGTGAGCGCGGTGGCCGACGAGCGTTATCGCGTGTACTTCGACGGCATCATGAATTGGAACAAGCTCGGTTTCCTCACCCGCAAGTTCGCCGAGTACGACGTGGCCGTGGTCGCCGGCCGCTATACCCATGAATCCTTCTGGCAGGAGCCGCAGCTCATCGATCCCGACAATCCGTTGCTCGGAATGGCGCAGCACTATCTGCTGTGCCCGCTCAACCACGGTCTGAAGAATTTGCAGGAGTTGTTGTTGCGTCGTCTCGACGAATACGCGATCGACGGCATCGCCTTCCACTCGACCCGCACTTGCCGCGCGATGACCAACCCGCAGGCGATGCTCGCCCGCACCGCCGAACAAGAGCGCGGCGTGAAGTCGTTCTTCTTCGAAGGCGACGTCGCCGACGCCTCGTTCTACAACGACGAACTGTTCGACAGCCGGCTCGAGGCCATGCTGGAAGCCATCGACGTCCAGCGAATGAAGTCGGTGGTGTAGGCGATGACCGGTATGTGCGGGAGTGCGTCGTGACTACCGGCAACTGGTTCGTCATGGGCGTCGACCTCGGCTCGACCACGGCCAAAGCGGTCGTCGTCGATGCGACCGGAGCCCTCTGCGGTGCGGATGTCGTGCAGATGGGCGCGGTGAGTCCGGCCGCGGTCGCCCGCGCCATCGACGGTGCGCTGGGTGCCGCCGGGGTGCGGTCCGACGCCATCCGCCGGACGATAAGTACGGGCTACGGCCGCAAACTGGTTCCCGGCGCCGACCGCAGCTTCACCGAGATCACCTGTCACGCCCGCGGTGCGGCGGCCCTGCGGCCGGGGGTGCGGCTGGTGATCGATATCGGCGGACAGGACAGCAAGGCCATCATCGTCGACGACGAGGGCCTGGTGGATCGGTTCGCCATGAACGACCGCTGCGCCAGCGGGACCGGGCGTTTCTTCGATGTGCTGGCCCGGGCGCTGGAAGTCGACGTCGGCGAGGTGGGGGAGCTGGCGCTCTCCGGTTCCGACGACCTCGAAGTGAGCAGCATGTGCGCGACTTTCGCGGAGACGGAAGTTATTTCGCTGCTGGCGCAGGGTCGAGCGAAAGCCGATATTGCGGCGTCGGTGCACAAGGCTGTCGCGGCGCGCACCCTCGGACTGGTGGCGCAGGTGGGTAAGGCGCCACCGGCCGTGATGACAGGTGGGGTGGCCAAGAACGCGGCCGCCCTGCACTACGTCTCGCGGGCCCTCGGCGGGCCGGTCGAACTGCTCGAGCAGCCTCAGATCGCCGGTGCCTACGGGGCCGGCCTGCTCGCCCGGGATGAATACCTCGGCGCTGCGCAATCTCCCGCGGATCGTGACGGCGCGGCCGAAAAGCATGTGGCGGCAATGGCTTCCGCCGCGACACCGCACTGTCAGGAATGCGACGGCCAACTCGATCACGCACCGCACCGCGGGCCGACAACACTCGAACTGCGAAGGAGTATCCGATGAATCAGCCGACGACCGAGATCCGAATACCGGCTACCGCCGAGTCGACGGTGTACATCGTGGGCGGCACCAGCGGTGTCGGCCTCGAGGTCGCGCGTCGATTCGTCGCGGCCGGAACGCAGCGGATCGGGCTGGTCGGACGCAATCGCGAACGCGGCGAGAAGGCCGCAACGCATATCCGCTCCCTCGCACCCGGCGTGTGGTCGCTGTTCGTCGCCGGTGATGTGAACGATCCGGCCGAAGCCGGGCGGGTGACCGACGAACTGCGCGCCGGGCTGGGCAGCGCCGACATTCTGATCAACAGCACGACCAGCTCGTTCACGCCGCGGCTCTTCCACGACACGGCTCCGGGAGACGTGCCCGACATTCTGCTGCAGCAGGCGCTCGGGCCGATCAACATGTGCCGTGCGGTGCTGCCGGATATGCGTGCGCAACGCGGCGGCGCCATCGTCAATGTGGCGTCCGATGCCGCCAAGGTGCCGACGCCGGGTGAGTCGGTCCTGGGCGCCGCAATGGCGGCCATTGTCTCCTTCACCAAGACGTTGGCCATGGAGGCCAAACGCGACGGTGTGCGTGTCAATGCCGTCACACCGTCCTTGATCCGCGACACCGGCGCCTACGACCGCGTGATGGCCGAGCCGTTCAGCGCCAAACTCTTCGAAAAGGCCGCTCGCGCAGCATCTCTCGGCGTTGCGGAACCGGTCGATGTCGCCGAGCTCATCATTTTTCTCTGCAGTCCCCAGGCTCGTCGGATCACCGGCCAAGCGGTGAGCCCCAACGGGGGTATCTCGGCGGGATGACGACCGCCCGGCGTTATGGTCTGAACATTAGAATATTTGACAATTCTGTTGATATTAGAGCTGGATTCGTACTACATTCGATGTGACCGGCGCCATACCTCGTCAGCGCCGCGCCACCCCTCGTGGCATACGAATTCACAGCATCATTCACACCGCACAGCCGAAGGCGGATCGCACGATGACCCTCACACAATCCTTCTGGCCGGCCTCGACGAGCACGGGCGTTCGCGACATCACGCTCGGTGATCTGCTCCGTGAGGCCGCGGCCACGGTGCCCGACCGGGTGGCACTCGTCGACGGCACCCCCGATCCGGCCGGCCGCCGGGAGTGGACCTACCGCGAACTGCTCACCGACGTCGAGGCCGTCGCCCGGGCACTGCTCACGCATTTCGTCCCCGGCGAGCGGATCGCGGTCTGGGCTCCCAACAGTGCGGACTGGGTGATCCTGCAGCAGGCGGTCGCGATGTCCGGGATGGTGGTGGTCGGCATCAACCCCGCCTACCGGGCGCACGAACTCGAATACATCCTGCGCCAATCACGTGCCGCCGGACTGTTCTTCCGCGAGAGCTATCGCGGGACGGACCTGCACAGCGTCTTCGGCGAGATCGCCGCAGCCCTTCCCGACCTGCGCGAGGTGGTGCCGACCGGCCGGTGGCAGGAATTCCTCGCCACCGCCGATCCGGCCGCGGAACTTCCCGCCGTGTCACCCACCGACCCGGTGCAGATCCAATACACCTCCGGCACCACCGGATTCCCCAAAGGCGCGCTGCTGCATCACAAGGGAATCGTCAACGAGGCGACCTTCGTCTTCGAACGCGCCGGCGGAGCGGGGCCGGTGGTATGCGTCAACGCGATGCCGATGTACCACATCGGCGGCGGGGGAGTCACCGAACTCGGTACCTTCGCCGCGCACGGGACGTATGTGGTGCTGCCCGGATTCGATGCCGCGCTCATGCTCGAGATGCTCGAAACCTACCGGGGCACACACTCTTTGATGGTCCCGACGATGCTCATCGCGCTGCTCGAACATCCGGATTTCGACAAGCGTGATCTGTCCAGTGTGCACACGATCATGTCCGGCGCCGCCGCCGTTCCGCAAGCACTGGTCGAGCGCGTGATCGCCCGGCTCGGCTGCCGATTCACCATCCTGTTCGGGCAGAGCGAAATGCACGGCGTGATCAGCCAGACCCGGATCACCGACGATCCGGTCGACCAGGCCACCACCGTCGGTCAGCCGCTGCCCGAACTCGAGGTCAAGATCATCGACCCGGTCTCCGGCGACATTGTCGCGATCGGCGAGCAGGGCGAAATCTGTTGCCGCGGTTACCAGAACATGCTCGGCTACTCCGATATGCCCCAGGAGACCGCTGCGGCGATCGACGCCGAGGGCTGGCTGCACATGGGCGATCTGGGCACCATGGACGGCCGGGGATTCCTGCGAATCACCGGCCGCCTCAAGGACATGATCATCCGCGGTGGCCTCAACATCTACCCGCGCGAAATCGAGGAACTGCTCTTTCAGCATCCGGCGTTGGTCGAAGCGGTCGTCGTCGGTGTGCCCGACGAGAAGTGGGGTGAGCGGATCGGGGCGGTGCTGCGCGCCGAGGATCCGGACAATCCGCCGGACGTGGCGGATTTGAAGCTCTGGTGCCGCGAACGAATCGCCGCACACAAGACGCCATCGCTGTGGTACTTCACCACCGAACTTCCGATGACGCCCTCGGGCAAGATCCAGAAGTTCCGTGTCCAGGACGATATCGCCTCGGGGCGCCTGGTCCCGGCGTCATCGTTGACGCCGGTCACCGACTGACCAATTCATCGCAGCCCATGCCGAAATAAGGCACGAAGGTCTAACCAAACCTTGCTACACCTTGATTATTGGACTGACCATACATATAGTAAGGCCAGTTTGTGACGGCAGTCACATTGAGCGGGCGCTCCAGAGCCATCGAAGGCCGTCGCCCGGCTCGGTCCGACGATGTGTGGAGTGAAGTATGCGTTTGGCTCGTTTCGTCGCCACCGTGGCCGCAGGGCTGGGAATGCTCTGCGTGACCACGCCGCCGGGTTCGGCGGACGATCCGGAAGTCGGATTCCCTGTGGTGGCGGCGCACGAGTTCACCGTTGGCCAGGAGAGGCTGCGCGCTGCGGTCCGGTGTGACTCGGGCGCGCGGTCCGGCCGGCCAACGGTGCTGCTGATTCCCGGAACCGGTGGCACGCCGGACGAGATCTGGTCCTGGAATTACGAAAAGGCGCTTCCCACAGCGGGTTATGGGTGGTGCACCGTCGAGCTTCCGGACCGGGCGCTCGGTGATTTCGCGGTCTCGGCCGAGTATGCGGCATACGCGGCGATGCAGGCCCATCGGGTATCCGGCCGGCCGATCGGCATTGTGGGGCACAGCCAGGGCGGTGCGATGGCGGCGTGGATCGCGAAATTCTGGCCACAGGTGGCTGCCGTTACCTCCGATGTGATCCCGATCGCCGGTCCGCTGGGTGGCAGCGCGGTGGCAGACAGTCTGTGCGCAGGCGGCGCGTGTGCGCCGATCGCTTGGCAAATGGGTACTCGTTCCCATGTGACGCGGGCCTTCGCCAATGCGCCCGTACCGGACGGACCGGCGTTCACCTCCATCCAGACCGTGCAGGATGAACTCGTTTTGCCGCAGCCGCAGGCCGGTTCGATGCGCGGTGGACGGACGATCATGGTTCAGCAGGTGTGCCCCGGCCATCTGGCCGATCACGGAATGCTGGTCTTCGACCCGGTGGCCTACGCCCTGGTTCTGGACGCGCTCGGCCATCCCGGGCCCGCCGATCCGAGCCGGGTGGACCGGTCGGTGTGCGGGCAGGCGACACTGCCCGGCTTCGACCCCGCGGGCTATACGACGTTCACCCACACGGTGTCGGCCTTGATGTTCGGACTGCTCGATACCAGGAATTGGGTTCCCGCCGAGAAGCCGCTGCCGGCATATGCGGAGCTGTACGACCGCTGACCGCTGTCCGTCGGCGTTTCATCCCGGTCGCATGTGCGCGGCTGTCGGAAACAACGAGTCGAGCGCTCGGCTCGAGAGGAGTGCACAGTGTCTCAGCAACCCACACGCGTCGATTTTCACAGCAGCGGCGGTCTGACCGTCGCCGCCTACCGCTGGGACCCGCAGGGGACCCCCCGGGCGATCGCCCAGATCGTGCACGGCGTAGGTGAGCACGCATTGCGCTATACACCGTTGGCCGAGATACTGGCATCCTGCGGCTTCGTCGTCTATGCGCACGATCATCGCGGCCACGGCGCGACACTGCTCGACGGTCAGGAACCAGGGGCCATCGGCGCCGACGGCTGGATCGAGCTGGTGGCCGATGTCGGCCGAATGGCGCGCAATGCCCGTACCGCGAATCCGGGACTGAAGTTGGTGCTCATCGCCCACAGCCTCGGTTCTTTCGCCACTCAACAGTTCCTGCCCGAGCACAGCGCCGAGGTCGATGCCGTGGTGCTGTCGGGCACCGCCGCCCTGGATCTGCTCCCGTTGGACCTCGACGCACCGGTCGATCTGTCGATGTTCAACGCGGGAATCCCTTCGCCACGAACCGAATTCGACTGGATCAGTCGCGACGAGGCGCAGGTGGACGCCTATCTCGCCGATCCGCTGTGCGGTTTCGGGCTCGATATCGCGGGAATGAAGGGCATGGTAGGCGGGGCGGTCTCGGTCGCCGCCGCGGAATACGTCGCGTCGATTCGCGCGGATCTGCCGCTGTATATCGCTGTGGGCGATAAAGATCCGGTGAACGGCGAACTCGCGTTGGTGAACGCCTTGGTGCAGCGATACGAGCAGGCCGGGCTGACCGACATCACGCTGAAGGTGTGGCACGGCGCCCGCCACGAGATCTTCAACGAGACCAACCGCGACGAGGTATTCGCCGATCTGCTGGCCTGGATCGATCGGAAGCTGAGTTGAGGCGCGCTGGTATCGCGGCCTTCGTTTCGGCCGGGCGGCGATGGATACCAGAGATCGGAGGGCCTCAAGGGCCGAGAAAGAGACGCTCACACGGCAATCGGGGCATGACGTCGCAATGCTCTATCGTGGTGAGGACCAATTCTATTGTGCACCAGCGTCTTCGCGCCCAGTCCATGATGATGTTGCGCGCGGCTTCCGCGGTGGCGGTGTAGTCGAGCGCGACGTCGGCCAGCCAGATACGCAGGTGCACATGCCCTTCGGACGGACACCACCGTGCCGCCTGCATCGCTGATACGCTTCTCGGTAGCTGCTTCATCGAGGCTCCTCGGTATCAGATCCATGCTCCGGCAATCTGCCGTTCGCCACATCCCTCCTATGGGGCATGCCCGTCCCCCATAGGAGGAATTTCGGCGCACGGATGTTTTCGCGACTGCGCCCTGTGAGACCGCAGCAGCACACGC
>NZ_LZMK01000245.1:0-1245 GCF_001665865.1 Nocardia sp. 852002-20019_SCH5090214
GGAGCTGTACGCCCAGATCGAACAGTGGCGCACCAATCCCACCCCGGACCGTCTCACGGCGCTGACGAAGAAGATGCAGGCCGCCGGGATCGGCGAGCCGGTCGCCACCAAGGCCCGGTTCGTCGCCCTGTATCTGGGCGGGGCCGCGGCCACCGGCTCGAAAGCCCAGGGGCTCGTGAGTGCGGGTGCGGCGGCCGCCGCTCTGCGCCGCATGGACTCTCCGCTGGTCGATCCGGGAGAGGAGGCCAAATTCCGGGTCGACACCCTGCTCACGGATTACCAGGTTCGCCTGCAGCACGGGCACGACACCGTCGGTGTGCAGGCGCGGCTGGCCGAGGCGATCTCGGTGATGACCGAAGAGGACCAGACCAAGGCCCGCGAGCGGGGCAAACAGATCCGCAAAAACCCGGCCGAGGCGCGTAAGCCGTTGTGGCCCGATCACGTCAACCGCGACGAGCTCGCCACGACCGTGCGCGCGTATGCGGCGCTGGCGCCGATCGTGGAGGCCCGCATCGCCCTCGATCCCGACGGCAAGGACCCCGAGGCGAGGTGGGACAAAGACCAGCGGCAGCGGGCCGAGGTGATGCGCGCTCAGATCGACAAGGCGATCAAGTCGGGCAAGGGTTTGGCCGATATCGAGCGTGACCAGCTGCGCGCCGTGCTCACCGATATCGAGGCCGGGAAAACTCAGGTGCCGGACACGCTGCTGGCCGATGACCGGTCCGCGGCCGCGATCGAGCGCGAACGCCGCGACAACTACGCGCGTGCCTACGCCGAGGAAAACCGCCGCGAGATCGAAAAAATCTTGTCGACCGCGGCCGCGCCCGAGGGCACTGTCCGCGCAGTCCGCGACGACCTCAACCGTGTGGTCCTCGCGCAGACCGCGCTGGCGGCCGGGCGCACCAGTCGCGACGACTACGAAGCCACCCAAGCCGAGGAACAGCTGCGCAACAGCATGATCACTGCCGGGGTGCCCGAACACGTCCGCCTCGACGTGAACCAATTCCTCGCCGTCGAAAACGACGCCTGCGAGAAGAAAGGCGAGCGCGCACGCGCCGTCCAGGACCAGTGGGCCGGTCGCCGAGAAAAGGTCGCCGCCGAACGCAATCCCGGCCCGCCCTCCTACGACAGCCCCGAACGCCTCGCGCTGCTGGAGTACAACCTGCGCCAGGCCGGACTGACTGAGGACCAGCGCGCTCAGCGCCTGGCCGCTGCGGCCGGGCGGGCCAAGCCGCCGATCGATTA
>NZ_LZMK01000246.1:0-604 GCF_001665865.1 Nocardia sp. 852002-20019_SCH5090214
TCGATGGCCACCGACGCCGGTGTGGTGATCGGCTCGGCGATCGCGTACCGGCACGCCTTCGACGGGCACCGGTAGACGTACTGGCCGTGACGCACGCCGTAGCGGCCCATCTGCGTGCCGGGCTTCTTCCACGACTGGATCGCGTCCACGACCTGCTCGCAGCTCGGGCACCATGCCTTCGGGCGCAGCCACTTGTCCCAATCCGGCCGCCGCCCCAACGATTTCAGCCAATACGCGATGTAGAGCCGGTCGCGGGACTGCGGCACCGGCAGGCAGGTGCGCGGCAGCACGTGCGCGGAATTCAGGGCGATGACCCGGGTCTCGTAACCGAGGTCCTGGATCTCGCGCAGCCACCGATGCCGGTCGTCCCACTTCCAGCACTGCACGACGTTTTCCATCACCCCGGCCAGCACCGGCTTGCCGCGCGCGGCCATCGCACGCAGATACCGGGGAATCTGCTCGACCAGCGCCCGGCTGCGCCCGGACGCCGGATCCTCGACGATGCCGAGTTCCTCGTCGAACCGGTACTGGTTGCTCTGGTCGAAGTAGCGTTTCTGTCCCTTCGCGTCCGTCCATTCCGGGCACGCCGGGCTCGCCCAGAACG
>NZ_LZMK01000247.1:0-506 GCF_001665865.1 Nocardia sp. 852002-20019_SCH5090214
AAAGCGATGTAGAGCCGGTCGCGGGACTGCGGCACCGGCAGGCAGGTGCGCGGCAGCACGTGCGCGGAATTCAGGGCGATGACCCGGGTCTCGTAACCGAGGTCCTGGATCTCGCGCAGCCACCGATGCCGGTCGTCCCACTTCCAGCACTGCACGACGTTTTCCATCACCCCGGCCAGCACCGGCTTGCCGCGCGCGGCCATCGCACGCAGATACCGGGGAATCTGCTCGACCAGCGCGCGGCTGCGCCCGGACGCCGGATCCTCGACGATGCCGAGTTCCTCGTCGAACCGGTACTGGTTGCTCTGGTCGAAGTAGCGTTTCTGTCCCTTCGCGTCCGTCCATTCCGGGCACGCCGGGCTCGCCCAGAACAACTCCGTCGCGGGCAGCCGCGTCAGGTCGATCTCCCTGACGTCGCCGGGCGGAAGGTGTTCCACCGTGGGGAAGTTCAGCTCGTGCACCGCCACACAGACCGGGTTGTGGTTGGCCGCGATCCGGCCCGTGAG
>NZ_LZMK01000248.1:0-508 GCF_001665865.1 Nocardia sp. 852002-20019_SCH5090214
GGATTTGGGTTGGTGTCGACGAATTCGAGATCGGCTTCGCGCTCCCATGTCCAGTGGTTACCTGGCCACCACACCACGACCCAGTCCGTCCCGCCGGTAGGCGGGGTTTTCGACCACACCTGAACGAGTTCGCCGGAGGCGTGGTCGAAGTCGGTGCGGACCACCGCGGCGTGCCCGGCGGGGGCGACGTAACCGATCCGGTCGCCGCCGGACAGGCCGGCGCGCGACTTTAACCGGATCCGGGTACGCGGCGCGACGGGCACCGGTCGAGCTTGTCACCCGCGCCCGCGCGGAGGGCGACCACACCCGGGGATGGGCGAGGTGTTCGCGGTCGGTGATCGCATCGAGTGGTGGAGCGACATCGACGGCGGCCCGGCCGAGCCCGGCGACCAGGACGCGAGGAAAAACATCGGCACGGTCGCCAGCGTCCACCGCAGCCCCAACGACGACACCCAGGTCGTCGCGTATCTCGTGACGTGTCGCAGCCGCGTCGCCGGCACGTACACCT
>NZ_LZMK01000249.1:0-2242 GCF_001665865.1 Nocardia sp. 852002-20019_SCH5090214
CCAGCCCCTGGCCGCGGAAATGGAGGCCCTGCAATGTGCCTGCTGACCTACTACCCCGCCGGCGCCGCGATCGACACGCGCGCGCTGCGGTTCGGGGCCGAGGCGAACCCCGACGGACACGGCTTCGCGATCGTCACCGGCGGCCGCATCATCACGGGGCACGGCATGAAGGCCCACACCGTCATCGCCACCTTCGCCCGCACCCGCGCCGAACACCCCGACGGGCCTGCGTTGTTCCACTCCCGCTACGCCACCCGCGGCGCGATCGACCTGTCCAACTGCCATCCCTTCCGGCTCGGCGGCGATGCGCGCACAGTGCTGGCGCACAACGGGACTCTGCCCAAGCGGGTGCATCCGCGTGCCTATGACCGGCGTTCGGATACCCGGATCGCGGCCGAGGACTACCTGCCGGGCCAGCCGTTCGGGCCGATCGACACAGTCGCGGGGGCGCGCGGACTGGCCGGCTGGTTGGGGACGAGCAAGCTGGTGATCTTGACCGTCGACCCGGCCTATGCCCACACCGCCTACCTGTTCGGTGAGCGCGCGGGGCAGTGGGTGGGCGGGATCTGGTATTCCAACCGCTCCTACCTTCCGCCCGATCAACGATGGCTGGTCCGCCGCCGGACGGTGTGCGGGTACTGCCTGGACCGCGATCTCGAACGCACCAGCCGCTACTGCCGCGCCTGCGGCTGGTGCTTCCACTGCCATTCCGCCCTCTCCCACTGCACCTGCCTGTCGACCCCGCCCCGGCCGGCTCCCACCGCGGCCCCCGCACCCGGCTTGACCTGACCCGACCGCCAGGCCCGCTCGACCCGGGCTGCCCGGCACCGCTTTCCTCTTGCGCCCCGCTTCGCGCCGCTACCCCGGCGCGCAGCGGGGCGCCGTCGTCTGTCCCCCGACTTTTTGGAAGGACGTGAATCCTATATGCCCACATCCACTCTCACCGGTCGGCGGTGTGAGGACTGTTCACACCCGATCGAGCACAACACGACCGTCACCACCGTCGAAGGTGATCATCTGTGCCGCGCGTGCGCCGACCTGCTCGACCCCTGCGACGACTGCGCCACCCCCACACGAGAGCGCCGCTCCACCGTGCGCGGCACCGACGTGTGCACGGAATGCTCGATCGGCTGGCGCCGGTGCCGCGATTGCGACCGCTTCGACAGCGACCTGGTCCGTGTCATCGGCCATGGCGAAGTCTGTGACGACTGCTCCGACAGCTACCTGGTGTGCGACGACTGCGGCTCACGCGCCGACGGGCTCAACGAAACCGAATCCGGGGCCGATGTGTGCGGGCGCTGCGAGGACGCCGACTACCACCGCTGCGCCGGCTGCGACATCCTCATCCGCTGCTGGGAAGACTACTGCGACACCTGCGCCAACCAACAGCCCGACCACCGCGGCGTCCACTCCTACAGCTACAAACCCGAACCCGAATTCCACGGCACCGGACCGCTCTACCTCGGGCTGGAACTCGAAATCAAAACCCCCCGAGACGTTTTCGACGACGCGGCCGAGCTCGCCATCGACCGGCTCAGCGACCTCGGATACCTCAAAGAGGATGGAAGCATCCAGCCGTGCGGATACGAGATCGTCACCCACCCGATGTCGTATAAGTATGCGCGCCAACATTTTCCGTGGTCGCTGCTGCATCGGTTGCGGATGCTGGGCGCCTACACCGATACCAGCATCGGCATCCACGTGCACGTCTCCCGCGCCGGATTCTCCTCTCCCGCGCACACCTACCGGTGGTTGAAGTTCGTCTACCGCAACGAATCCCACATCAAAGTGCTGGCGCGCCGCGACTCCGAGCAGTGGGCCGTATTCGACCCCGGTGCCCGCGCCAACGCCGCCGCCCACGCCAAGGGTGAAACCGGAGGCGCGCTCCGATACCGGGCAATCAATGTGTGCCCCGAGGACACCTTCGAGCTGCGGGTGTTCGCCAGCTCTCTGCACACGCGCGAGGTGCAAGCGGCGCTCGCCTTCGCCGACGCCTCCGTCGAATACACCCGCACCCTCTCAGCCGCCGATATCGCCCGCCGCCGCGGCTGGGAATGGACCGCGTTCACCGCGTGGCTGGCCGCCCGCCCCGAATACCGCTGCCTGACCGACGAATTGGAGGCCCTCGCGTGTGCATCCTGACTTACTACAAACCCGGCCAAGCTCCCGACCTCGACGCCCTGCACGGCGGCGCGCTGGCCAACCCACACGGCCACGGCTACGCCGTCCACACCGGCGACAC
>NZ_LZMK01000250.1:0-10729 GCF_001665865.1 Nocardia sp. 852002-20019_SCH5090214
CTGCCAGTCGACGCCGATCAACCCGGCCATACGGTCCTGGAGACCCAGTGGCGCCTGGAACACCCCCACCGCGACCCCGGCTCGCGGCGCACCTACGAGATAGCGCTCAGCCTGGTGGGCGATCCCGACCAGCTGACCGAATCCGGCCTGGCCGCACTCGAGCATCGACTGGTCCTCGGGATCGCCACCACCGCCGACGCCGTCCCCTACACGATTCACGCGCTCCATCGCGACAGTTACGACTTCGACGAGAACCGCGAACGCCTCTGATACCGGCGCTCCCGGCGCCCAGCGCTACTTGCGCGCCGGGAAGTGCCTGATCACGCCTTCCTGCACGACGGTGGCCAGCAGCTCGCCGGCCCGCGAATAGAAGTGACCGGTGGCCAGGCCGCGCGAACCGGCGGCCACCGGTGACTGCGTCGCGTACAGGGCCCAGTCGTCGAAGCGGAACGGACGGTGGAACCAGATCGAATGATTCACCGTGGCGGCCACGATCCGGTCGTGGCCCCACGACAGCCCGTGCGTGGTGATGATCGAATCCAGCACCGTGGTGTCGGACGAATAACCCAGCGTCGCCACGTGGATCAGCGGATCGTCGGGCAGTTCACCGTCGGCCTTCATCCACACGCGATTGTGGTTCAGGGTGCCGCCGGTGCCCTTGAGGATCCAGGCCGGATCGTTGGTGTAGCGCATGTCGATCGGATGCGGTGCCTGCACGAACATCTGCAGTTTGTCCTCGAACCCGGAGAAGGACTCCTCCACCCGGGGCAGGCCGTCCGGATCGGGCACCTGCGGCTGCGGGCTGGCGTGTTCCAGGCCCTTGGCCCAGTCCTGGAACGCCGCCAGCATCACGAACAGTTCCTGATCGTCCTGATACGCCGTGACCGTGCGGTTGGCGAACGCACGTCCGTCCCGATGGCGTTCGACCCGGTATTCGATCGGTTTGCGCACGTCGCCGCCGCGCACGAAATGAGCGTTGACCGCATGCACCGGGCGCCCCGGTCCGACCGTGCGGCCGGCCGCGATGATCGCCTGCGCCACCAGCTGGCCGCCGAAGGTGCGACTCCACACCTTCTCCGGATGGTGACCGAGGAAGGCGTCCTCGCCGATCTCCTCGAGTTCGAGCAGGCCGAGCAGGACGGCGAGATCGCCGCCGCTCTCACGGCCGGTGCCGACCGATTCGCCCAGTGATGCACTCACCTCAGTGGTCCTCCTCGCCGATGCGATGCACGTGGATCAGGTTCGTGGAGCCGACGGTACCCGGCGGGGAGCCGGCCACGATCACCACGAGATCGCCCTTGGCGTAGCGATTCAGCGACAGCAGTTCCTTGTCGACCTGGCCGATCATCTCGTCGGTGGTACCGACCGGCGGGACGATGAAGGTTTCCACACCCCAGGTCAGCGCCAGCTGGCTGCGGACCTCCGGCAGCGGGGTGAACGCCAGCAGCGGCAGCGTGGTGTGCAGGCGGGCCAGCCGGCGCACGGTGTCGCCGGACTGGGTGAAGGCCACCAGCGCCTTGGCGTTGAGCCGCTCGCCGATATCGCGGGCCGCGTAGGAGATCACGCCGCGCTTGGTCCGCGGGACGTGGGTCAGCGGCGGCACCCGGGTCGAGGATTCCGATTCCACGGCGTGCACGATGCGCGCCATCGTCCGCACCGTCTCGATCGGATACTGGCCGACCGAGGTCTCGCCGGAGAGCATGACCGCGTCGGCGCCGTCGAGCACCGCGTTGGCGACATCGGAGGCCTCGGCGCGGGTCGGGCGGGAGTTGCCGATCATCGACTCCAGCATCTGGGTGGCGACGATGACGGGTTTGGCGTTCTCCCTTGCCATCTGGATCGAGCGCTTCTGCACCAGCGGCACCTGCTCGAGCGGCAGTTCGACGCCGAGGTCGCCGCGAGCCACCATGATCGCGTCGAAGGCGAGCACGATCGCCTCGAGATTGTCGATGGCTTCGGGCTTTTCGAGTTTGCCGATCACCGGCACCCGGCGGCCGACGCGATCCATGATGTCGTGGACCAGCTCGACGTCCGACGGCGACCGCACGAACGACAGGGCGATGAAGTCCACACCGAGCCGCAGGGCGAATTCCAGATCCTCGATGTCCTTCTCGGACAACGCCGGAACGGAAACGTCCATACCCGGCAGCGAGACGCCCTTGTTGTTGGAGACCGGGCCGCCCTCGGTGACGCGGCACACCACGTCGTTGCCCTCGACGCGGACCACGGTCAGCCCGACCTTGCCGTCGTCGACGAGCAGCCGGTCACCGGCCTTGGCGTCCTCGGACAGCTGCTTGTAGGTGGTGGAGACGCGATCGTGGGTGCCTTCCACGTCGTCGACCGTGATCCGCACCTCCTCGCCCGTCGCCCACACGGTGCGGCCCTCGATGAACCGGCCCAAGCGGATCTTCGGCCCCTGCAGGTCGGCCAGGATGCCGACCGCACGACCCATCTGCTCGGCGGCGTGCCGCACCTTGTGATAGTTCTCGGCGTGATCGGCGTGTTCTCCGTGACTGAAATTCAACCGGGCCACGTCCATGCCACTGTCGACAAGTTCACGGATCCGGTCCTCGGTGGCGGTGGCCGGCCCGAGGGTGCACACAATCTTTGTCCGTCGCATCACGAGCCGAGCCTAGTCCTGCCGCCGCAGTGGCGCTGATCGGCACTCCCGCCACTGTCAATCGACGAAAATATGACGCACATCACATATTCGACCGGCATGGTCGTCACTCCTGCAAGGGACGGTTGTACGGATCGCGAACCTTGCCGGTCAGGATCAAAATCGCGTCGATGAACGGCCAGATTCCGCCCAGACCGCAGGTGAACAGCGTGACCAGGAGCTGGGCGACGCCGATGCCGGTGTAGCCGAGATAGAACCGGCCGATCCCGAGGCCACCGACGAACAGTTGCAGCAGCCCGGCGGTCAGCTTCGATTTGTCCGAGAACGGTTCGCCGTACATGTTGCGCCCGTACGGCGCCTCCGGGTCCATGCCGTAGGGCGCGGGCGGGTAGCCGGGGCCCGGGGCGTACGGCTGGGCGTACGGGTCTGCGGGCTGGCCGTAGGGCTGGCTGTAGCCGGCCGGCCCGTAGGGGCCCGGTTGCCCGGCTCCGTAGGGGCCGGATTGGCCGTAGCCGCCCGGATTTCCCGGCCCGGTACCCGGAGCCCCGTACTGCGGGCCGTAGCCGGGCTGCGGCTGATAGGGGTCGGTCACGAAGTCCTCCTGATTCGAGCGGTCGGCCCGCTCAGCTCTTGTCCGCCTTCTTCCGGCCCGGCTTACCCGACTCGCCCTCGGCCCGCTGCTCACTGTTCCCGGCGGTGGTGACACCGGCCGCATCCTTGTCATCGGCGGGCGGATCCAGTTCGTTGCCGGTCGCCTCGGTACCGGTCGTCACCGAATCGGACGGGCCGGCGGTGGACTCGTCCGATTCGCCGGATGCGGAGGTGGCGGGCGCGGATTCGGATTCGGCAGCTTTCTCCTCTTTCGCGTCTTCGTCCGATTTCTCGCCGGCGGCGGATTCGCCGGCCGAGGCGGCAGGTGCGCTCTCGGCGGCGGCTTCCTGTCCGGCGGCGCCGTACCGACGCAACGCACCCCACTGCCACGGCCAGGGGCGCTCACCGCCGGAGGCGAGCTGGGCGGCGGTCTCGCGACCCTTGGTGGCGAGGGCGAAATACGCCAGCGCGCAGAGGAATACGATCGCCGAGGTGTAGGAGTTGACCCGGATGCCGAAGATGTGGGTGGCCTCGTCGTCGCGCAGCAGCTCGACCCAGAAGCGGCCGAAGGTGTAGATCGCCACGTACAGGGCGAACAAGCGACCGTGGCCGATCCGCCAGCGTTTGTCGACCATCACCAGCACCAGAACGCCGAGCAGATTCCAGATCAGCTCGTAGAGGAAGGTCGGCTGCACGATCTTCTCCACCACGCCGGTGGAAACGCCGTTCATCATGTCCAGCCGGCCGTCGGAATCGAACCGCAGATAGATCTCGAGGCCCCACGGCAGATCGGTCTTGCGGCCGTAGAGTTCCTGATTGAAGTAGTTGCCCAGGCGGCCGATGGCCTGCGCGAGCAGAATCGCCGGGGCGATGGCATCGCCGAAGGCGGGCAACGGAATTCGATACACCCGGCAGCCGATCCAGGCGCCGACACCGCCGAGCAGCACGGCACCCCAGATGCCGAGACCGCCCTCCCAGATCTTCAGCGCGTTGATCGGATGCCCGCCGGCGCCGAAGTACTTCTCCCAGTCGGTGGCCACGTGATAGAGCCGGCCGCCGACGAGTCCGAACGGCACCGCGAACATCGCCACGTCGAGCACCTTGCCCTGCTCGCCGCCGCGCTCGCGCCAGCGCCGCTCACCCCACCAGATCGCGACGATGATGCCGATGATGATGCAGATCGCATAGGCGCGCAGCGGGAACGGCCCCACATCCCATACGCCTCGCGGCGGACTGGGAATATAGGCCAGTATTGCCCCACCGTGCACATCGACGCCGTCTGCCAGGACTGGAAAAGTCACGGGCCCCACCGTAACGGAGGGGGCGCGCGCCGCCCAGTTCGCGTCTCCGATCAGCTGGCGACAGTCGCCGAACGCACGCCCTCGGCCAGTTCCGCGGTGAGCTTGCGGACCTGGTCCAGTCCCTGTCCCGCGGCCGTGACCAGCGCCGAGCCGACGATCACTCCGTCGGCGTAGGAAGCGATTTCGGCCGCCTGCGCACCGTTGCGCACGCCGAGGCCGACACCGACCGGGATATCGGAGTGGGCACGCACCCGCGCGCACAGTTCCGGCGCGGCGGAGGACACCGCGTCGCGGGCGCCGGTGACGCCCATGGTGGAGGCGGCGTAGAGGAATCCGCTACTGGCCTCGATGGTCTTGACCAGGCGCTCCTCGGTGGAGGAGGGAGCAACCAGGAAGATACGGTCCAGATCGTGGGCGCGGGAGGCCTCGAACCACTCCCCCGCCTCCTCGGGAATCAGGTTGGGGGTGATCAGCCCGAGACCGCCGGCCGCGGCGAGATCGCGGGAGAAACGATCGACGCCGTATTGCAGCACCGGATTCCAGTAGGTCATCACCACGGCATTGCCCCCGGCGGCGGTGATCGCCTCGACGACACCGAAGACGTCCCGCACCCGCACGCCGCCGCGCAGGGCCTGCTCGGTGGCGGCCTGGATGGTGGGGCCGTCCATCACCGGATCGGAATAGGCGATACCGACTTCGATGATGTCGCAACCGGATTCGACCATCGCGGTGCACACGTCGATGGATCCGGCCAGGTCCGGATAGCCCGCGGGCAGATATCCGATCAGCGCGGCGCGGCCCTCGCCGCGGCTGGCCGCGAAGGTCGATTCCAGACGGCTCACGAGCGATTCTCCTCCGTGGCGGCAGCGTCGTCGAACAGGCCGAACCAGCGCGCCGCGGTATCCATGTCCTTGTCGCCGCGTCCGGACAGATTCACCAGAATGATTGCGCCGGAACCCAATTCACGGCCCAGCTGCAACGCGCCGGCCACCGCGTGCGCCGATTCGATGGCCGGGATGATGCCCTCGGTGCGCGAGAGCAGCAGCAGCGCGTCCATCGCCTCGGTATCGGTGATCGGCCGGTACTCGGCGCGGCCGATGTCCTTCAGGTAGGCGTGTTCGGGGCCGACGCCGGGATAGTCCAGACCGGCGGAGATGGAATGCGATTCGATGGTCTGGCCGTCCTCGTCCTGCAGCAGGTACGAGTAGGCGCCCTGGAACGCTCCCGGCCGGCCGCCGGCGAAAGTCGCCGCGTGCCTGCCGGTTTCGACGCCGTCGCCGGCCGCCTCGTAGCCGATCAGCCGCACGCCCTCGTCGTCGAGGAACGGGTGGAAGATGCCGATCGCGTTCGATCCACCGCCCACGCACGCCACGACGGCATCGGGCAGCCGGCCGGTC
The DNA here is from genome assembly GCF_001665865.1 of Nocardia sp. 852002-20019_SCH5090214. Taxonomy (NCBI): domain Bacteria; kingdom Bacillati; phylum Actinomycetota; class Actinomycetes; order Mycobacteriales; family Nocardiaceae; genus Nocardia; species Nocardia sp. 852002-20019_SCH5090214. Next base: position 5,910 of record NZ_LZMK01000250.1, read on the forward strand.
TGCGCCTGCACCTGCACCCGCGCCTCGAGGCCGACGACGCGCTGGAAATCGCGCACCATCAGCGGGAACGGATGCGGGCCCGCCGCGGTGCCGAAGCAGTAGTAGGTTTCCGACGCGTTGGTGACCCAGTCGCGCAGCGCCTCGTTGATCGCGTCCTTCAACGTCTGCGAGCCGGTGGTCACCGAGACCACCTCGGCGCCGAGCAGCCGCATCCGCGCGACGTTGAGCGCCTGGCGCGCGGTGTCGACCGCGCCCATGTAGATCACGCATTCGAGGCCGAGCAGCGCACAGGCGGTGGCCGTCGCGACACCGTGCTGACCGGCGCCGGTTTCGGCGATCACCCGGGTCTTGCCCATCCGCTGGGCGAGCAGCGCCTGGCCCAGCACATTGTTGATCTTGTGCGAGCCGGTGTGGTTCAGATCCTCGCGCTTGAGCAGGATGCGAGCGCCGCCGGCGTGTTCGGAGAGCCGCTTGCATTCGAAGACCGGCGAGGGCCGGCCCGCGTAATCGCGCTGCAGCCGGTCGAGTTCGGCCAAGAAATCGGGATCCAGGCGGGACTTGTCGTATTCGGCGGTGACCTCTTCGATCACCGCCATCAACGCCTCGGGCACGTGCCGGCCGCCGTAGACGCCGAAGTGGCCGCCGAGATCCGGTTCGTGGCTGCGGTGGGTGACGCCCTCGCTGGCCTGGGGCAGCGGCTCGTGCACGCCGGTCATCGGGTGACACCCCGCCGCAGCGGACGCGGGCAGGACGGATGGGTACCCGCGGTCACCAGCTCGGAGACGGCGGCACGCGGATCGCCGCTGGTCACGAGGCTCTCGCCGACCAGAACCGCGTCGGCGCCGGCACCGGCGTAGGCGAGCAGGTCGGCGGTGCCGCTGACGCCGGATTCGGCGACCCGGATGACCTCGGTGGGCAGTCCGGGCGCGATGCGGGCGAAGACGTCGCGATCGACCTCGAGGGTCTTCAGGTTGCGGGCGTTCACGCCGATGACCGAGGCGCCGGCGGTCAGTGCCCGGTCGGCTTCCTCCTCGGTGTGCACCTCGACCAGCGCGGTCATGCCCAGCGATTCGGTGCGATCGATCAGCGAGGCCAGCACGTCCTGTTCCAGGGCGGCCACGATCAGCAGGATCACGTCCGCGCCGTGGGCGCGCGCCTCGTGGATCTGGTACGGGCCGACGACGAAGTCCTTGCGCAGGATCGGCACGTCGACGACCGCGCGGACCGCGTCCAGATCGTCGAGCGAGCCGTGGAAGCGGCGGCCCTCGGTGAGCACGCTGATGATGCGCGCGCCACCGTCCTCGTAGGACTTCGCCAGGCTGGCCGGGTCCGGGATGTCGGCGAGCTCACCCTTCGAGGGGCTGGCGCGCTTGACCTCGGCGATGACTCCGATCCCGTCCGCGTGCAGAGCGGCCAGCGCATCGCGCGGCGAGGGTGCCGCGGCGGCGGCCTTCTTGACGGCCTGGAAATCCAGGAGGGCTTCCCGAGCGGCCACATCCGCACGGACCCCGTCGAGAATCGAGTCGAGTACCGTCATCTGGCTCGAATCCTTTCTGGGGAGACGGACTTGCTACCTGAGAATCCCCCCAGGTGCTGTCTCACCGATGCTGATAAAGAGTAAATGGAAGGGTAAGCCGAGCCGACGGCGGGGTGTGACGCCTGCCGCCCGGCGTGGCGTGGTAGGGCGCTCATCGGCCCGGCTCGTCGTCGGTCGGGTCGGCGCCCGCATCGAGCGCGTCCCACAGCACGCGCTGCGAGAGTTCGCCCGACTCCGGTTCCGGGGTGTGCGGCGAGGACTTCGGCGTCGCCGTCCGCGGTGCGTCGGTGGCCGCGGCGGCCGATTCCGGATCACCCGTGCGGCGCAATTCGGCGACCTGTTCGGCGGCCGCGGCCCGGCGGAACACCGGATTGTCGTACTTACCCGACATGCGGGCGGTCGTTTCGGGCATGCGGGCCAGCAGGACTCCGGCGGCGAAGGCCGCGAGCGCACCGACGACGCTGAGTGCGGCCGGGAACGTGGCCGCCGTGGCGGCGTCGACGTGCGCGCGGGCGGGCAGTTCGGCGAGCCGGGCGGCCCGTTCGGCGATCTTGCCGTGCTGGGTCAGCAGCGCCAGGCCGGGCACCGCGGCGACGGCGGCGACCAGCGCCACCACCACCCCGATCAGCCGGCGCAGCCAGCCCTTGGTGGCGAAGACGGCCGCGATCGAGGCCAGCAGCACCAACGCCAGCGGCGTGAGCGCGCCGAACCAGAGGCCGCCGTTGAGATGCTGGGTGCGCGGTTCGGTCAGACCGTCGGAGGACCGCAGGGTCACCCAGGTCATGCGCGAGGCGCCCCACAGCGCGGCCGCGCCGACGGCCAGCAGGAGGACCGGCAGTACCGGGCGGGCGCGTTTGCCGGGCACGCTGTCGGCGCCGCCCGCATCCGTCTCGGGGACATAGCGGTCGGGGTCACCGCCGGGAGGCACCTGCGCGGCGGCGTCGTCGAGGCGGGAGCCGCCATCGGCTTGTCCGGCACCCGACCGGACGGCCTCGCCCTCGGGGCCGCTCTGCATCGGCGCGCGCTGTGCCGCCGAGATGTCGGCATCGGACTGCCGCGGGCGCACTGCCGCATCGGCCGCAGACGCGTCGTTCGCGCCGGGCGCGGGCCTCACCTCCGGCTGGTCCTGCGAATGTCGTTGGGCTGGTTCGGATTCCGGGTTACTCATAGCAGGGTGCCGTCGGGTTCGGAGGTGAAGGTGCGTACGGTGCGGGCGGCCGCGACGGCCTTGAGAACGGCCATCGCCTTGTTGCGCGATTCCTCGTCCTCGTAGTCGGGCTGGGAATCGGCGACGATGCCGGCACCGGCCTGCACATAGGCGATGCCGTCCTTGAGCAGCGCGGTGCGGATCGCGATCGCGGTATCGGCGTCGCCGGCGAAGTCGAGGTAGCCGACGACCCCGGCGTAGACGCCGCGGCGGGTGGGCTCGTTCTCCTCGATCAACTCCATGGCCCGCACCTTGGGCGCACCCGAGAGCGTGCCGGCCGGGAAGCAGGCGCGTACGGCGTCGAGAGCGATGCGACCGGCCGCCAGCCGCCCGGTCACCGTCGACACCAGATGCATCACGTGGCTGTAGCGCTCGATGTGGCGGTATTCGGTGACGCGCACGGTGCCCGGCTCGCACACCCGGCCCAGGTCGTTGCGACCCAGGTCGACGAGCATGAGGTGTTCGGCGTTCTCCTTCTCGTCGGAGAGCAGATCCTTCTCGAGCAGCACATCGTCCTCTTCGGTGGCGCCACGCCACCGGGTGCCGGCGATCGGATGTGTCGTCGCCACACCGTCTTTGACCGTCACCAGCGATTCCGGACTCGATCCGACGATGGAGAAGGCGGTGCCGCCCGCACCGTCGGGAATGTGCATCAGATACATGTACGGGCTCGGATTCGAGGCGCGCAGCATCCGGTACACATCGCGCGGTTCGCCGTCGAAGTCCATCTCGAACCGCTGCGACAACACCACCTGGAACGCCTCGCCGGCCTCGATCTCGCCGACCAGCCGCCGCACGCCCGCACCGAAGTCCTCGCTGGTGCGGCGGCGGATGTAGTCCGGCTCGGGACGGTCGAAGACGGACACGGTCGATTCGGCGGGTGCGGCCAGCGCCGCGGTCATCCGGTCGAGCCGGGCGACGGCGTCGTCGTAGGCCTCGTCGACACGCTCGTCGGTGCCGTTCCAGTTCACCGCGTTGGCGATCAGGGTGATGGCGCCCTCGTGATGGTCGAAGGCGGCCAGATCCGCGGCCAGCAGCAGCACCATCTCCGGGACCCGCAGATCGTCGGCGGTCAGTTCCGGCAGGCGTTCGATACGACGCACGATGTCGTAGCCCAGATAGCCGACCAGCCCACCGGTCAGCGGCGGCAGGCCGGGCAGGCGCTCGGTGCGCAGCAGTTCCAGGGTGTCGTGCAGCGCCTCCAGCGGATCGCCGCCGGCCGGGGCGTCGGCGGGAGTGGCGCCCAACCAGGCCGCCTGGCCGTCGACGACCGTCAGCGCGGTGGGGCTGCCGGCGCCGATGAACGACCAGCGCGACCACGAACGACCGTTCTCGGCCGACTCCAGCAGGAAGGTGCCCGGCCGGTCCGCGGCCAGCTTCCGATAGGCGGACAGCGGGGTTTCCGAATCCGCCAGCACCTTGCGCGTCACCGGCACCACCCGGTGCGCGGCCGCGAGCACGCGGAACTGGTCCCGAGTGGTGGTGGTTGCGGTTTCCGGACGGTCGAATGCGGCGCCGTGCATATCGCTCATCATTCCAGTCGGCCGCAACCGAGATTTCCTGGCCCCGCCGCGACCCCCGCGATCCGCGGCGGGTACCGGGCGACCGTGCCGCCCGGTACCCTCGCGACTGTGAAAAAAGGCCAGCGCGCACCCGGGTTCGAACTTCCCGATCAGACCGGCACCGTCCGGTCGCTCGATGCGTTGCTGGCCGACGGGCCGTTGACGCTGTTCTTCTTCCCCGCCGCCAATACTCCCGTGTGCACCGCCGAGGCCTGCCATTTCCGTGATCTGACAAGCGAATTCGCGGCCCTGGGCGCGAGTTGCGCGGGAATCAGCACCGATTCGGTCGACACCCAAGCCGGTTTCGCGCAGGCGCAGACCCTCGGCTATCCGCTGCTGTCCGATCGCGACGGCGCGGTGGCGGAACGGTTCGGCGTCAAGCGTTCCGGGGCGATCGGCGGTCTGCTCGGCAACTTCCTGCCGGTGAAGCGGCAGACCTTCGTGATCGACACCGACCGCACAGTACTCGCGGTGATCTCGGGCGAACTGCGCGCGAACGTCCACGCCGACGCCG
>NZ_LZMK01000251.1:0-6498 GCF_001665865.1 Nocardia sp. 852002-20019_SCH5090214
CCACGACGACCTTGCCGGGGAAGTCCGATACGTGAATCGTGGTGTCGCGGACGACGTCCGGGCCGGTGAGATCGCCGATGGTGCCGCGGGCGCTCGGTGGGTCGTAGTAGTGCGCGGGGTTGCCGCTACTCGAGACGAAGTCGAAGGTGCCGTGGGGCACCTCGGTGGTCTTGGTCGCGGCGATCTTGCCGGTCGTTCCGCAGCCCGCAACGATCAGCGCCGCTGCGGTGAGGGCGGCCGAAGCGAGGATTCGCAGTCGTCTGGACATAGTCTTTCCCGGGCGTTGTCGCATGACAGGCACATATTCGATGCCTATCTACTACTTCATCTCGTACTAGATGGCATAGTATATTGCGGTAGGCGTTCGCATCCTGAGGGTGCGAAGTCGAGCACCGCCGAGGCGCGAACAACTCCGCGTTGCCGCTGCGCCGCGACCCCACCGTCGTCGGTCCAGCGCCTTGATTCACGAGTGATTGGGTGTGTGAGATGCCGATTGACCCCAGCCTGTCCTACTACAGCGATCTGGCGTTCCGATCGGCATTCGTCGTGTATTTGATTGCCGCTGTGCTGTTTGCGGCCGAACTCGCGCGCTCGCGCGTGCCGGCCGAGGTGTCACCGGCGCGGGCTCCGGTACCTGTAGGTGGTGGGCCGGCTGCATCGTCGGGCGCCTCCGGACTTCCTGGACGGATTGCCCAACCCGGCGCTCGGTCGTTCGACGATCGACTCGGGAGGATGGGTTTCGCTGTCGTCCTGGTCGGGTTCGGGCTGCACGTGACCTCGATCGTGTTGCGCGGCGTGGCCACTCATCGTGCGCCGTGGGGCAATATGTACGAGTTCATCTCGATTGCTTGCGCCGCAGGTGTTTTGGCCGGTGTGGTGGCTCTGCGCGGTCCGATGCTGCGACGACTGTGGGTTTTCGCCCTCTTCGCGGTGCTGATCCTGATGTTCATCGCCGGGGACCTGCTCTACGCGACGGCCGCTCCGGTAGTGCCGGCGCTGCAGTCGTATTGGCTCGCGATCCACGTATCGATCGTCTCGACCGGCAGCGGGGTCTTCCTGATCTCGGGAATGGCCAGCGCGCTGTTCCTGGTGCGTCGCCGCTTCGGCGAGTCGACCGGGCTCCTGGGGCGATTCGCCCAACGGCTACCCGATATGGCAATCCTCGACCGGGTCGCGTACCGGACCACCGTTTTCGCGTTCCCGCTGTTCAGTGCCGGGGTTATACTCGGCGCGATCTGGGCCGAGGCCGCATGGGGACGATTCTGGGGCTGGGACCCCAAGGAGACGACCTCGTTCATCGCCTGGGTGCTGTACGCGGCTTACCTGCATGCACGCGCCACCAGTGGGTGGCGCAGTGACCGGGCCGCGTGGATCAACGTCGCCGGTCTGGTCGCGATGCTGTTCAACCTGTTCGTCATCAACATCGTGGTCTCGGGCCTGCACTCCTATGCTGGATTGAACTGACACGCCTGCGTCGGGTGATCGAGGAATATCGCATGCGCGAGCGAGAAGTACCTGTGCGGCACCGGCCACTACGCGATCGGATCCGGTGGGTCGATCGAGATACTGCTCCGTGGCTGACCGTGGGTGCCTGCGTGTTCGCGCTCTCGGCTGCCGTGCTCGCCGTGGCCGGAGTCCCCGCCGCGGACTTGCACGGCCCGTTGCATAGGTGGGGGATCATGGACCCGGCCTGGGGCGGCACGCGATCGGTGTATCTCCTCCTGCATGGCGAGTTGGCGCGGTCGGTCGAATTCAACCCCGCGGTCCCGATAGTTGTGGCGGTGGTAGGGGCAGTTGTCCTGCGGGCCCTCGTCGGCCTGGTGAGAGGGCGCTGGTTCTCCTTCTCGGCGTCGCGGCGGATCGTCGCGGTTGCAGTGATCGTGTCACTGCTGGCATTGGAGGTAAACCAGCAGATGCATGCGAACCTGCTCACCGGACCGTGGAGCGGATGAGCCTGCCAGGTGGGCTGAGGGCTTCAGTTTCCCGCACAAACTACTAAGCTGCATAGTATGTTGAGCGGAGTTCAGGGCCGGGTTTCATCCCCGCCCAGTGCTGCGCTCTGGTCGACTGCGGTGCTCGGTGCGCAGCAGGCGTGGATGGATCGCTCGGATCGTCTCGATATCGCCGCTGGACGGCGTCGTCACGCGATGTGTCGATGCCTCCAGCGATGTCGCGAATGCGCGCAGCTGTGCAGGCAGCTGGCCGATGAGTGCTGCCGCGCTCAGGGGTCGGCGGAATACCGATCCGTCATTGGTTCGTCTCGCCTGTGTGCCGGTGTCTGTGATGATCTCGCCTGCGCATTGTCGAACAGCGACCGGTTGATCGAAGATATCGGCCCGATGCTGGATTCGGCGGTGAACGTCTCGGTGGAATGCGGCGACGAGTGCGACGAGCTCGGTGATATCTGCATTGTCGGCCCCAGGTGTGGCGAGGCATGTCGCCGTCTCGCCGTCGCCTGCCTCGGGCTGATCTCGGCTCTCGACTGAGTTCGAACTTCCTCTGCCGTGGGCCGGCGGAGTAGAGATGGCGCGATGAGGTAACGCACACCCTCCGCTAGCTGCGCCTTGCCGGACGGCGCACCCGTGCCGCCGGTGCCCGTTCAGCTCATTGCACGTAGGACAGCACCGTCATCATTCCGGCCTCGCCGTGATAAACGTTGTGGCAGTGCAACATCCACTGACCGGGATTGTCGGCCTGAACGTCGACTTCGACAGTCTGCATCGGCAGCACGATCGAGGTGTCCTTGCGCGGGCCGGTACCTGTGGCGTTGACGACCTGAAAGGTGTGGCCGTGCAAATGCATCGGGTGCCACATCATCGTCTGGTTCACGAATCGCAGCCGAACACGTTGTCCCTGAGTGATATCCAGCGGTGTGTGGTCGGGGTAGGCCTTGCCGTTGATCGTCCACACATACTTGTTCATATCTTGGCCGAGAAACACGTCCAGGGTCTTGTCCGGTGCGCGCTTCGGTAGCCGCACGGCATCGACCGCGACGAGCCGGTCGGCGGTCAACGGCGGCGCGGACAGCTCCGCCGGCCGCACATCTGCCGGAGGGGGATTGCCGCCGCCGGTGCGGATCAGCGCAAATCCTTGTCCCGCTTTACCTTCCGCAGACGCCACCAGGGGAAAGACGCCATCGGCCAGGTCGACAACGACGTCGTAGCGTTCGCCCATTCCCAGCAGCAGGCTCGACGTCGTCACCGGCTGCACCGGGTAGCCGTCGCTGTGTGTGACGCGCATCTGATGCCCACCGACCGCGAGGCGGAATGCGGTGTCCCCGCCAGCGTTGATGATGCGCAACCGCATCCGCTGGCGCGGTTTTCCGCTGAAGGTCACCGGGTCGGCACCGATGCGGCCGTTGATCAAGTAGTACGGATAGTCCTTGACATCGCCGGTGTCGGAGCCCAGCGGCGCGTTCGGGTCGGTGGGCGTGGAGTTGCCCAGGCTCATCCCCGGCATAGTGCCGTGATCCATGCCGCTGGAACTCATGCCCCCCATGCCCGCCATCCCCTTGTCCTGCAGTTGCTTCAGCTCCTGATCGGGGTTGCGACCGTTCACGCCGTCGAGCCAATCGTCGAGAACGACAACGGCCTCGAGGTCGTAATCCTTGCCGTCGGAAGGATCTTCGATGATCAGCGGGGCGTACAGGCCGCGGTCGAGTTGCACGCCGACGTGGGGGTGGAAGAAGTAGGTGCCGGCGTCGGGCACGGTGAATTCATAGCGGAATGTTCCCCCGTTGGGTGCGATGGGCGCCTGAGTGAGGTCGACCATTCCGTCCATGTTGTTGCGCAACGCGATCCCGTGCCAGTGGATCGTCGTCGGCGCGGGCAGCGTGTTCGTCAGGTCGGCGCGCAGGACCTGCCCGCGCGTGAGCCGGATCTCGCGCCCAGGAAGATTCCCGTCGTAGGACCAGGTTTGGACCTGCACTCCGCCGAGGTCGATCGTCGTCGGCGCCGCCCGCAAGGCGACCTGATGGACTTGGGCGTCGGCGGCGCGGCGTGCGTTTTCGGCTGCTTCGACCGCCTCGGAGTCGGGCTGGACGAGGGTTGGGCTGCTGGAGGAGTTGTTCGAACAGGCGGCCAGGGCGGCGGCCGTGGCGATACCGGTTCCCAGGGCGAGGAATCCGCGCCGCGTCATGGGCGGCTGCGGGAAGTTCCTGCTCGACATGGCATCTCCCTAATGTGGGTGTGGTCGTGCTGCGTCGCGTGAGCCTTGACGATGCTGAGATGAGTAATTGCGGAACGGTCAAAGTATGAAGGGCATACAGTTGATGACTCCGTAGCCGGTGAGAACTTGGGCGAACACCGGCGCGATGAGTACTGCGGCGGCGAACAAGATCAGTCCGGTGCGGTTGCGGTTCCGATCGGATGCGCTCTCGGGTAGGGCGAGCCGCGCCACCCGCGCCGCGACCCCGACGCTGCTGGCGCCCATCGCATTGGCGGGGACCGCCGCATTGCTGGACAGCGACAACAGTGCGCCGAGGACGGCGTCGCGGCCGTGGTGATGGGCCGCTGTGTCGTCGGCGCACATCTCGAGCAGGCGTGCGATCTGGATCTCGGCGACGGTGAACAACCTGATGCGCGACAACGACTTCGCCAGCGATCGTGTGGTCGCGAGAAGGAGATGGTGTTTCCCGGAGAGGTGTGCGCGCTCGTGCGCCAGGACGGCGTCCAGGTGTGTTTTGTCCAGTGCCGCGAGCGCGGCACTGGTGATCACCACGGTGGAGGTCGGCCCGGCAACGCAATAGGCCGCCTTCTGCGGGGCATCGATGACCACGCCGTCCACCCCATCGACCCGTCGGCCGATGATCAGCGCCGACTCGGCGTGATCGCGGCTGGTCGTGCGCGCACGAGTGAGTGCTCGCGCCGTGCGCGCACCCAACAGTGCGACGAATGCCGTCAGGCCCGCGGCCGCGGTCAACGCCACCACCTGTGCGGGCCGGCCGTGGCCGCCGACCGCGACGGAATGCAGGGCGGTGAAGCAGTCGCCCAGTGCCGAGCGGCCCGGTTGACTCCATACGTGCACCGCCTGTGCAGTCAGCGCGACCGCTGCGGCGACCCAGCCCGCGAGCACGCTGGCGAGTACCACGAGCCACACCGCCACGCCGACAGCGGGAGCATTGCCTCGCTCGGTCAGCCGAGCCAGCACGCGTGGTGCCACCGCGCAAACCATGCCGGTGTAGAGCAGCACACAGACCGCGAGGCTCACCCGCGGTCCTTCTTCGATGTCAAGCGCCGCAACATCTTTCGCAGGGTCACCGATTCGTCCTCGGAGATCTGCTCGACGAAATGGGCCAGTACCAGATCCGATGGTGCGCTGTCGAGGGCAGCGCGCATGAGCTGGGCGCTGTATTCCTCGCGGCTCAGGCGGGGCCGGTAGTGGTAGGCCTTGCCGTGCTTGTCGCGTTCGAGCCAGCCTTTGCGGTGGAGGTTGTCCATCGTCGACATCACGGTGGTGTAGGCGATCTCGCGCTCCCCCGACATTTCGTCGTATATCTCCCGGACCGTGACCGAATCCGTGCGGCCCCACACCCGATCCATCACCACCGATTCCAAGTCTCCGAATCCTCGCGAGCTCACCCCTCGATCTCCTCACCTTGCGAACTCGGTCGCGCCGCCGACAGTCGAAGACGACGACTTTCCTACTATGCGAGACCGTAGGAAATGATCGTACGGCGGGGTATCACCAGGCTCAACCTGGTTAACGAAACGGAAACTCGAGGCCAGTCACCGGCCCGATCGGAAGTTCACTGCGAGAATTCGACCGAGCGGGCCGGCGTCGTCGGGCCTACATGGATCCCATCATGCGGCACATCATCGCGCAGATCGCCTGGAGCGGGTTCATCGATTCACCTCCCTTCGATCCTCCGGACCACGCCGACATCGCACCGGCCTGGACCAGTGCCGTACTATATACGTACGTAATTAGTATTAAGGGTGGGCCTCCACCCTCGCGACTCGCATACATCGGAGGCTCTGCAATGTCACCAACTCTGTCCACAGTCGCCCTGCTGGCCTGCCCGGTCGGGATGGGTTTGATGATGCTGCTCATGATGCGCGGCGGCGGCAAACACGCGCCCGACTCCGGGTCGGCAGGCGACGCCCACGAAATCGCCGCGCTGCGGTCCGAGATCGCCAAACTCAAAGGCGTCGGCGCCCCGGCGAACGCGGGGCGACCGGAATGACCGGGCCTGCCGGGCAGCTTGCGGACGACGCGGACCCGCAAGCCCCGGACCACCTGCGTTCTACGTACGTGGATAGTATGCGAGCAGCAGACGAGGGGTTCGGTACCCAGGGCGCTAGCCGCGGCGATCACGCGCACCGGATGCCCACGACGACGAGGAGACAACCGATGGCACATCGTTTCGGTGAGCTGGAAACGGTCATCATGGACCGGGTGTGGTCGGCGCAGAACACCATCACCGTCCGCGAGGTGTTCGAAGACCTCGCCCGCGATCGCGAGATCGCCTACACCACCGTGATGTCGACGATGGACAAC
>NZ_LZMK01000252.1:0-1212 GCF_001665865.1 Nocardia sp. 852002-20019_SCH5090214
GGTTATGGGGTTATGGGGTTATGGGTGTGAGGGGATATGTGGTGTGGGGGTGATGTGCTGTGGGGGTGATGTGCTGTGGGTGTGGGTGTGGTGATGGGGCCTGCGGGCTGGTTGCCGCAGGCCCCATGCTGACGCAAGCGAGCGGAACGGCCTGGCGGTCGCGCGTCGCAATCGGGTTAGTCGTGCGGGCGCTGGTCGTCGCGCGTCTCGCGGGTGCCGGGGCCCGTCATGAGCGGGTGGCCAGCCAGTGCAAGGCCGATGAGAAGGCCGACGATGAAAATGAGCAGGTCGTGCACGCGAAACTCCTTGCAGGGACCGGTGGGTGGTGGCCGGTCCGTCGCGGGTGGGGCGTCACCGTGACGGACCGGAGCGCGACACTCGCCCGTGTCAGGCGGCGACGGTCTGGCGGGTGGGTGGAGTGACGAGGCCGAGCCAGACGCGGCACTCGGTGCAGAACCCGTCGTCGTGGATGGCGCGGATGCGGGTGCATCCCTCGCAGCGGGCGTGCCGCTGCCCCGCACCGGTCACCGGGCCGCGTCGGCGGCGTGTCCCAGGCTTCGCCTGGGCGGCACCGGTTTCCGTGTCGGCCTCCGGACCGGCGGCCTGCTCGGCGTGTGCGGGGTGGGACACGAACTCGTCGATGATGGTGGTCAGCCAGCGCGGTGCCCGTCGGCGTGTCTCAGCGAGCAGTGCGGGTGCGGCGGCCGGGTAGGTGGTGGTGAGGAACCGGCAGTAGGTGCGGGCGAGGTCGGTGGCGGTGAACCCGGCGGGCAGTTCGCGCAGGCGCGGTGTGCGGTCGTCGCTGCGGCAGTAGTCGCACAGGCCGTCGTCGCTGCGTAACCGGGCGCCGTCGTTGTGGATGGGGTGCTGGTCGACGGTGGAGCGTTCGATGAAGCAGGCGACGCAGCGCCACCCGGAGATCGGCGTCATGGCCTCGCGGGTGTAGTCGACACTGTTGCCCTGGAACGGCAACTCCGGCCGCAGATCTCCACGCACACCGGTGCGGGTATCGGCGTAGGCGAGCGCCTCCTCATGCGAGACGCGACGGGAGCGCTCGGCGGACGCGGCGGCGTGGGTGTGCTGTTCGGCGACGTGGTGCACGAACTCGAGATCCCACCGCGCCCGCACATCGTCATCGCTGCGCGGCTGCGCGCCCTGGACGCGCACCGACGAGGACGGCGCGGTTTCGGCGAGCAGCCCGAGGTCGCGGAA
>NZ_LZMK01000253.1:0-3473 GCF_001665865.1 Nocardia sp. 852002-20019_SCH5090214
CGGTTGGCCAGCGGGCCGTAGACGATGTAGGAGTGTCCGGTGACCCAGCCGATGTCGGCGGTGCACCAGTACACGTCCTGCCCTGGTTTGTGGTCGAAGACGTAGTGGTGGGTGTAGGCGACCTGGGTCAGGTAGCCGCCCGAGGTGTGCAGGATGCCCTTGGGCTTTCCGGTGGTGCCGGAGGTGTAGAGGATGTAGAGCGGGTGCTCGGCATCGAAAGCGCTGCAGGCATGGTCCGTTGATGCCTGGGCGACGGTTTCGTGCCACCACCGGTCGCGGCCCTCGGTCCATGCGATCTCGAGATTCGTGCGCCGCACCACCAGCACGTGTTCGACGCTGTGCGGGACGTCGCCGTGGGCGTAGAGCGCCTCGTCGACGGCTTCCTTCAGCGGTGCGGCCTTACCGCGGCGCCACTGGCCGTCGGTGGTGATCACGAGGCGGGCCTCGGCGTCGTCGACGCGCTGGCGCAGGGCGCTGGGGGAGAAGCCGGCGAAGACCACCGAGTGGGTCAGGCCCAGCCGGGCGCAGGCCAGCATCGACACGATGGCCTCGGGGACCATCGGCATGTAGATCGCGACCCGGTCGCCGGCGGTCAGGCCGAGTTCGGTGAAGTAGTTGGCGGCCTGGCACACCTCGGCCTGGAGCTGGGCGTAGGTGATCGAGCGGGAATCGCCGGGCTCACCCTCCCAGTGGATGGCGACCTGGTCGCCGTAGCCGTCGTCGACGTGGCGGTCCACGCAGTTGTAGGCGATGTTGAGCTTGCCGCCGGTGAACCAGCGCGCGAACGGGGCATCGTCCCAGTCCAGCACCCGATCCCACGGCTGATGCCAGTGCAGTCGCTGCGCTTGTTCGGCCCAGAACCCCTCGCGATCCGCCGTTGCCCGCTCGTAGATGGACGCATCGGCATTGGCTGCCGCGGCGAATTCGGCCGTAGGCGGGTACACGTCTCGGTGCTCAGCGGTGGTGTCGGTCATCTCGCCTCCATCGGGCCTGTCCATCGGATACGCGTCGGCCGCAGCGTGACCGCGGCCACGATGTGACCCTAACGGACTGTGACCTGCGCCGCGTATCGGTCCCGAACGGCGGGCTCGGGAAGCGGACCCCGGTGGGCCGCGGGATGCGCTCGGCTAGCGTGTGGGTCGTGAGCGACGTGCTGCAACCCCTGGTCGACCTGCCCGGTGTCCGCGAGGCGGCCGACCGCGCCCGCGATGCGCTCGCCGAAGTCCACCGGCACAAGGCGAACCGGCGGGGCTGGCCGACCACGGCGGCCGAGGCGGCGGTCCGCGCGGCGCGCTCCTCGGCGGCGATCGACGGCGGGGCCACCGAACTGCCCGCCGACGGCCGGGTCGCCGATCCGATTCTGGCGGGAGCGTTGCGGGTCGGGCAGGCCCTCGACGGTGACGCACTGCGGAATCTGGTCGGCGTGTGGCAGCGGGCGCCGCTGCAGGCGCTGGCTCGTCTGCATCTGCTCGCCGCGGCCGATCTGGTCGACAACGAAATCGAACTCGGCCGGCCGCGCCCGGAGCCGGGCATCGCCGAACGACTCGATCTGCTGGCTCAGACCGTACTGACCTCGAGCGCGCCGGCCCCCGTGCTGGCCGCGGTGGTGCACGGTGAGCTGATGTCGTTGCGTCCCTTCGGTTCGGCCGACGGCGTGGTGGCGCGGGCGGCGTCCCGGCTGGTGGCCGTCGCGAGCGGCCTGGATCCGCACAGTCTGGGCGTACCGGAGGTCTTCTGGTTGCGACGCCGCCAGGCCTACCTCGACGCCGCGGCGGGCTTCGCCGACGGGACGGCCGAGGGTGTGGGCGGTTGGGTGGTGTTCTGCTGCGGCGCGCTGGAAGACGGTGCCCGCGAGGCTCGATCGATCGCCGATGCGGCGGCATGAACGCGGCGCGTGAGCGCTGATCACAGTGAGTGCGGAACGGGTCCGCACATCGAAGCGGGCGGCGTAGCCGTCGTCGGCCTCACCGCCCGCTAGCACGGACTACCCGGTTACCAAGCGTGCTTGTCGGGTTGTGTTCTGCGGCCTCGGCGATCATCCGAACCCCGCCGGTTCATCCCCGCAACCTGTGCGAGGCCATTGCCGACGTGAACTCGAATTTCGCAGGCCCACAACGCTTCTGCCCTTGTCGCGGCGCGCTCCGCGTGGGTGCCTGGCGTCCGTGCTGGGAAGTGCGGATGGGAGATCGAACCTTCTCTTCCGTTCCGATCTTGGCCTTCCGCCCCTCCGTGCGTCCATTGTTACTCTGTGAGACCCCTCACATCAAGGGTCGAAAGGACATTACTCATAATCGGCGTGTGGCCCCTCGAATCGTGGTTACATCGATGGGTTGCGCGTCGTTGACCAGCCGCGATGCGCTCGGAGCGCCACCCTCAGCGGCGCCGGCGCAGCAGCCGGTAACTGAGGGCGCCGGCCAGTACCGCGCTCACTCCGACCACCGCCGTGGCGGCCACCGTCGTGGTCGACGGCGCGGGAATCCGCGACCATAGTGACACCGGATTGGAGAAGGTCAGGATCGGCCAGTCCCGGGCCACCGCCTCGCGTCGCAGGTTCCGGTCGGGGTTGACCGCGGTGGGGTGTCCGACCGCCGACAGCATCGGCAGATCGGTGATCGAATCGGAATAGGCGTAGCAGCGCGACAGGTCGTAGCGCTCGGACGCGGCCAGCTTCTCGATCGCCTCGACCTTGCCCTCGCCGTAGCAGTAGAACTCGACTTCGCCTGTGTACTTACCGTTTTCGACCACCATCCGAGTGGCGGCGGTATGCGTCGCACCCAGCGCGGCGGCGATCGGGGCGACGATCTCCTCACCCGACGCCGAGACGATCACGACGTCGTGGCCGCGGATCTTGTGGTCGGCGATCAGATCCGACGCCTCCGCATAGATCAGCGGATCGACCAGTTCGTGCAGTGTTTCCGCGACGATCGAGCGCACCTGCGACACGTCCCAGCCGGCGGTCATCTTCGTCAGATGTTCGCGCATCCGCTCCATCTGGTCGTGGTCGGCGCCGGAGAGCAGGAACAAGAAGTGCGCGTAACTGGATTCCAGTACGGTGCGCCGATCGATCAGGCCCTGCGCGAAGAACGGCCGGCTGAAGACGAACGCGCTCGACTTGGCGATGACCGTCTTGTCCAGATCGAAGAACGCGGCGATCCGGGGTGCGGACGAAGCGTCCGTCGTCCGGTGCGCGCGATTCGCTGCTGCATCGTTGCGGTGTCGCGGGTGCCCGGTATCCCCGGCGGCCCGATCGTTCGTAGCTGTTTGGTCGCCCTCGGCCGTCACGGCTCCAGAATAGGGAGCTTCCCCGGTGATGCGGCGTTCAGCCCGGCCGCACGCCCCGTCCGATGCCCCGGGAGCCGCCCGCTCGGGGCCGAAACTTCGTCGCGCGATGGACTTGCATTGCCGCCGGTTTCTGGGTGTAGTATTGCTGGCACCTGGACATGGTCCAGGCGCGTTCAGCCCGACCCCCCGGG
>NZ_LZMK01000254.1:0-19166 GCF_001665865.1 Nocardia sp. 852002-20019_SCH5090214
GCGTTCCAGGGGGGAGCAGGGGCGGTGTGCCCGAGAGCCCGAGGGGCGGTGCACCCGAAAGCCCAAGGGACAACGAGGTTCCGCACCATGCCACCGATGGCAGTACTACCGAAATCTCGCCACGCCAGGAGAGCGAACAACCATGACCCAGCCCAACGTCACTGTGACCAAGCCGATCTACGCGACCGTCGGAGCCGGTGACGCGCTCTACGCGGCGGTCAACGACATCGTCGACCGCGTCCGCGACCGCGCCGCCACCGTCGATGTGAACTCCCGCGTCGAGGAGGCTCGCGAGCGCCTGTCGAATCTGCCGGCCGATGTGCAGGATCAGATCGAGACGCTGCGCGGCCGCCTGACCGGACTGCCCTCCGAACTGCCGGACGACCTCGCCGAACTGCGCGAGAAGTTCACCCCGGAGGAGCTGCGCAAGCTGGTCGACCAGTACTACCGCCAGCTGGTGGATCTCTACTCGGATCTGGCCGTGCGCGGCGAGGAGACCGTCGACCGGCTGCGTTCCAACCCCGGCTTCGACGAGCGTTTCGACAAGGTGGAGAACATCTACACCGATGTCGTCACCCGGGCCGAGGATGTGCTGACCAAGGTGTCCGATCAGGCTCGCGGGTTTCTGGGTAAAGCGGCCGAGCAGGCCGACGAGGCCGCCGCGGTCGTCGACGCCGAGGTCGTCGCGGTGACCACCGAGGCTGCCGCCGAGGAGCCCGCCCCGGCCAAGAAGGCCCCGGCGAAGAAGGCCCCCGCCAAGAAGGCGCCGGCCAAGCCCACCACCACCGCGGCGAAGAAGACCACTCCGGCCAAGAAGTAATTCGGCCGCAGCAAAGACCGGCCGAGGGGTAATCCGGAACCGTCACACGGATCCGGGTCGTACCGGATCCCGCAACGCCCGCATGCGCACTGCCGCATGCGGGCGTTGCTTCTATCATGGGTGCTGTGTACCAGCTGACTAGTGCAATCCTGTGGCTGCTCTGGCTCGCCGCGATGGCCGCGACCATCTTCGCGCTGGTGCATGCGATCCGGCAGCGCGCCGACGCGTTCACGGCCGTGGACAAACTCACCAAACCGATCTGGGTGTCGATTCTGGCGGTCGCCCTCGGTTTCCTGCTGCTCGCTCGCACGCCGGTGGGATTGCTGGGGATCGCCGCGGTGATCGCCACGGGTATCTATCTGGCCGATGTGCGGCCTAAGGTCGACGAAATTCAGCGCGGTCCGCGCTGGTAAAACAGCGAACCCCGCGCTTGCACTAGCAAGCACCCACTCCTTCGGGTTACTGTATCGATCGGTAACACACAAAGGAGTGTTCTCATGCAGGCAACGTTGCCCAGCACGGTGGCGGGGATCGTGAAGCGTCTCCGCGGGCTGCCGGCCGCCCATCGCGCCGCACTGCGCACCCGGTCCTACGACCTGCCCGCACTGAATTCCCCGGCGGTGCCGTGTGAGGTGACCGCGGTGACCGCGTCCGACGGCGCCCGGCTGCGCGTGCACAGTTACGGCCCCGCCGACGGCGAGGCGATCGTGCTGGCGCACGGCTGGACCTGCTGCATCGAATACTGGAATCCCCAGATCAACGCCTTCGCCGGCGAATACCGGGTGATCGCCTACGACCAGCGCGGTCACGGCGAGAGCGAATCCGGCACCGCACCGCTGTCCACCGATCTGCTGGCCGACGATCTCGCGGCCGTCCTGGATGCCATGCTGCGCCCCGGTCAGCGCGCGGTCCTCGTCGGGCACAGTCTCGGCGGAATGACCATTCAGGCCTGGGCCGGCCGGTATCCGCGGCAGGTCGCCGAGCGGGCCGATGCGGTGGTGCTGGCCAATACCGCCTCCGGTGACCTGATCGCCGAGACCACCGTGGTGCCGCGCTTCAATCGCGGTCCGCTCGCGCTGCCGTTCCCGATCGGCCGCCTCGGACTCGGCCTGCCGGTGGTGTTCCCGCCGATCCGGCTGGTGAAGTGGATCTTCCGCCGCCAGATCATGACTCTGGCCGCGGCCGGTGAGGTGGTCGATTTCGCCCTGGCGATCGTGCGCTCCTGCCCGGCGCGCGTGCGTTCGCGCTTCGGCTTCCTGCTGGCCGAACTGGCCCTGCAGAGCTGTACCCGCTGCGTGACCGTGCCGACCACGGTGATCTCCGGTTCCGTGGACGATATGACGCCGCCGGTGCACTCCGAGCGCCTGGCCGAGGAACTGCGCTCGGTCGGCGCGTTCCGCAAGCTGGTCGAACTGTCGACCGGCCACCTCGGCAACGTCGAGGCATACGAGGCGTTCAACGATGAACTCGCCGAGGTGCTGGACGAGACGTACGTCTCGCGGCACGTGCGCGAGGCGACCGCCTAGCCGGTTCGGCAACCGCTTGGCGAATTCGGCGTAGCACTTCTGTGGCGCCGGCCGATAGAAGCGGGTAGTGGGACGTTGCGCCGGCGGGTGTGAATGCCGTTGGGCGGAATGGGTATTCGGTCTCTGTGGGGGTGTGAGCAGCGCTGAGGTGCGGCTTCGCCGGACAAAAGTGCGAAACCGGAAATTCTTCGCTGCTTGCACTAGCAAGCACCGTTGCTAGCGCGGTAACGTGCGGTAGGACACAAAGGAGTGCTCATGCTGGTGAACCTGCCCGAGAACGTTGCCGCCCTTCGGACCGGCATCGGCGCTCTGACCGGCGGATACCGCGCGAAAATGC
This sequence comes from Nocardia sp. 852002-20019_SCH5090214, assembly GCF_001665865.1. NCBI lineage: Bacteria > Bacillati > Actinomycetota > Actinomycetes > Mycobacteriales > Nocardiaceae > Nocardia > Nocardia sp. 852002-20019_SCH5090214. The sequence goes on from NZ_LZMK01000254.1 coordinate 2,684, forward strand.
GTTCGCGTACCTACCGCACGGCCGAGTTGAACTGCGCGCCCGACGCAGAGGTCGTCTCGGTCACGACGACCGACGGCGCCCGGCTGCGGGTACACGCGTACGGCCCTGCCGACGGCGACGTGATCGTCTTCGTGCACGGCTGGTCCTGCTGCCTCGAATACTGGAACCCGCAGATCAACTCCTTCGCCCGCGACCACCGCGTGATCGCGTTCGACCAGCGCGGTCACGGCGACAGCACCCTGGGGACGGGCCGGTTCGACGCCGAACAGCTGGCCGACGATCTGTGCGCCGTCCTGGACGCGGTTGTGCCGGCGGGACGTAAGGCCGTCCTGGTGGGACACAGCATGGGCGGCATCACGATTCAGGCCTGGGCCAAATTCCATCCGGAGCAGGTGGCGCAGCGCGCGAGCGCGGCCCTGCTGCTGACCACGACGGCGGGCGATATCGCCGCCGAAACCCGGGTTCTGCCGATCTTCAACGACATCGTCCCGGCCCCCGACTGGCTGGGCCGCGCCTTGTTCGGCCAGCCCGTGCCGTTCCCGGCCGGCGCTCCGGTGCGCGGAATCTTCAAGGCGCGCATCATGAATCGGTACGCCACAGCGGATCAGGTGGACTTCGGGCTCTCGATCGTGCGCTCCTGCCGTCCGCTGGTGCGGGCGAAGTACGCGCTGGCGCTGATCGAACTCGAAATTCACGGCGCCGCAGCGAATCTGTGCATCCCGACCAGTGTCGTGGCCGGAGCCTACGACAATCTGCTGCCGGAGAGCATGTCGCGCAAGATCGCCGACGAGCTCGCCGCGGCGGGCAATCTGGATCGCTATTCGGTCTTCGCCACCGGACATCTGGCGAATGTCGAGGCGAGTGCGGAGTTCAACGCCGAACTGCGCCGATTGATCGAGGTCACTCGCTTCGGCCGCCGTGCGGTGGCGGGCTGAGCGCCCGGCGACTGCCCGCCGGGGCTGGACGTACTCGCGGCGCGGGTGCATCCTGGTGACCCACGTTCGGATCGGGAAGTCGCCACAAGACCTGTCGTAGCGGAGCCGCTCTGCCGGCTCCGCGCGGCGAGGACGGCAACACGATGCTGAATCGTGTTGTCCGCCAAGGCCGGTCAAGGGCGCCCGGTCTTGGCCCGCCGCGTCGCCACGAGAAGACCGGCTACGAGAAGACGCGCTACGAGAAAACGACGGTGCGCCGCCCGTGCACCAGCACCCGCCCCTCCAGGTGCCAGCGCAGTCCGCGCGCGAGCACCACACGTTCGATGTCGCGGCCCTGCCGGACCATGTCGCGCACTGTGTCGGCATGGTCGATGCGGCTGACGTCCTGTTCGATGATGGGCCCCGCATCCAGGTCGGCGGTGACGTAATGGCAGGTGGCGCCGATCAGCTTCACGCCGCGGGCGAAGGCCTGGTGATACGGCCGCGCCCCCACGAACGAGGGCAGGAAGCTGTGGTGGATGTTCAGCGCGCGCCCGGCCCAGTGCTCGCACAATTCGGCCGGCAGCACCTGCATGAACCGCGCCAGCACCACCGCGTGCGGATCGTGGGCGTCGGTGAGCTCGCGCACCCGCTCGAAGGCCGGGCCGCGTTCGGCCGGATCGGCGGGGAAGGGCACGTGGTGGAACGGAATACCGTGCGCGCGGGTCATCTCGCCCAGATCCGGATGGTTGCCGATCACCGCTTCGATAGTGGCGGGCAACTCGCCACTGGCGGCCCGGCCGAGCAGATCGTGCAAGCAGTGCCCGTCGCGGCTGACCAGCAGGACCGCGCGGCGGCGACGCCCGGAATCCAGCAGCTGCCAATCGGTCTGCGGGCCCAGTTCGGCGGCCACCACGGTGAAGCGCTCACGCAACTCGTCGATGCCGAACGGCACGGTCGCCGCCGCGATGGCCTGGCGGGTGAAGAACCAGCCGGTATCGGGATCGGAGTGATAACCGGCCTCCACGATCGACCCGCCGAACTCGGCGATGAACGAGGTGATGCGGGCGATGATGCCCGGTCGGTCGGGACAGCCCAGGCTCAGGACGAAACGCCGATCATCGGCTGACGCGGTGCCACTCATGGGCACGATCCTCGCAGGTCGCACGCGGTTCGATCACGCCGCCCGGGCAGCGAGCCGCAAAGCCGGTCCGGGGTAAGCGAATTCGCGGGCCGCATCGGATCGCGAGCGCTCGGCGGCCCTGAACGCTCGCGGGCTGTGCCAGACTTGGTCCCCATGTCCGAAACCGTTCCCACCGCCTACACCCGCGCCCAGGTCGCCGCGATGATCGATCACACGTTGCTGGCCCCCGAGGCGACCGCCGCCGACGTCGCGAACACCATCGCCGAGGCTCGTGAACTGGGTGTCTACGCGGTGTGCCTGTCTCCGTCGATGCTGCCGGTGACCGCGCCCGGGCTGGTCGTCGCCACGGTCGCGGGCTTTCCCTCCGGCAAACACCACTCCCTGGTGAAGGGCACCGAGGCGCGATTCGCGGTAGAGCAGGGCGCGGCCGAGGTCGACATGGTGATCGACATCGGCGCGGCCGTCGCGGGGGACTACAACGCGGTCCTCGCCGATATCGTCACCGTCCGCGAGGCGGTCGAGGATCGGGCGCTGCTCAAGGTGATCGTCGAGTCCGCGGCGCTGTCGGATGCGGCGATCGTCGAGGTGTGCCGTGCCGCCGAACGCGCCGGCGCCGATTTCGTGAAGACCTCCACCGGATTCCACCCCGCGGGCGGCGCCGAGGTACGGGCCGTGCGGCTGATGCGGGAGACCGTCGGCGGGCGGCTCGGCATCAAGGCCAGCGGCGGAATTCGCACCGCCGCCGCGGCCGCCGAACTGATCGACGCCGGTGCGACCCGGCTGGGGTTGTCCCGCTCGGCCGATGTGCTGGCCGGCTTCCCGGAGTAGAGCCCGCGAGCGGCGCCGGGCTCGCTGCACCCCGGCTCGATCAGCAGCGGATCTCCGTGTCGCCACCGCCCTGCAGGGTGGTCGGGCCGCCCCGCAGCGACACCGAGATGCCGTTGTCGGTGACCTTCACGCTGGTCGGCTGCATACCCAGCGGGTAGTTCTGCAGGCTCTGCGTCATCGAACCGACGATGCTGTCGACCAGATCGGTGGGCAGCCCCAGCCCGAGCAGCGAGGCCGACTGCGTGCTGACCTCGATCTTGCCGTCCACGATGTGCGGCTGAACCTTCAGATCGGCGATACCGCCGAGCACCTTGACGTCCAGGGTGCCGCCGGCCGGATCCGATTCCACGCCGGAGACGAGCCCGGTCAGGGTCTGGGCGATGCCCTCGTTGCTCCAGGTCGCGTCGGCGGAGCTGCTGCCGACCTTCGCGCCGCCGCGCCCGCCGTCGAGCAGGGTGATGTCGTTGAGCCGGGCGTGCACCTTCATGTCCACGGCGGGCCCGAACTTCGCGTCGTCGCTGTCGACGGTGATGTACTGGACCTTGTGGTCGACGGCGGTGAGCAGTAACGGCTTCGGCCCGAATCCCACATCGACCTTCGACCCCAGCTCCTTCTCGACCTGGGAGGCCATGCACTGCTGATTCTTGTGGCGCAGATAGGTTTCGGCGCCCGCCGCGGTGCCGACCAGCGCGAGCAGCACGACGAGTCCGACGATCAGTGCGATCCGCCGCCCGTTGCGGCGTTTGGGTTCACCCGCCGGTGCGGGAGCGGGTACCGCGGTGTCCGGAGTGGTCATGGCAACCGATTCTTCCCGAGCTTTCTGAGCCCGCTCTGTGGAGCCTGTGAGGCTTGTCATGCAGTGCCGACGCGATTGTGACATGAGGCACAGCGGTCCGGCGTAACCTGATCCCATGTCCGCGCACGATGCAGGGGACGCCGCGGCCGCGCGCCGACCGGGGGATTCCGAGCAAGGCTGGTGGGTGCTGCGCCGGCTGGCCGATCGGCACGCCGGATACTTCACCACGCGCATCGTATTGCGGGCCGGCTGTGAGCACCGGATCCGCGGCGCCCTCGCCGACGGTTCCGTGATCCGCGCCGGCCTCGGCATTCTGCGCATGGCCGATTGGCCGGACGGCCCGCTCGACGAATACGCGATGTGGGCGGCCTGGTTCGACGGCGCCGCCGCCGTCTCCCATCACAGCGCTGCCGAACTGCACGGCCTGGGCCGCCTGCGCCCGCGCTTTCTGCACCTGTCCGCGAGTGCGGGCCGCCCGCCCGCGGCCCCGCGGCTGGTCGTCCTGCGCCGCGAGCTGCATCGCGGTGATGTGGAGTCGGCCGGTGCGTTCCTGGTGACCACCCCCGTGCGGACGGTACTGGACCTCGCCGAAACCGGGATCGGACAGGGGGCGCTGGACGAGGTGGTCGCCGACGCGGTCGCCATCCATCGCTGCATCCCGCACGAAATCGCTTCGGCGAGTGCGAATTTGCCGCCGCATGCGGCCGCACGGGTGCGCCGCGCCCTCGCCGCGGCCTGAACCCGGCGATCGCGCACCGCGAATTCAGTCGGGCCGCACACACTCCCACGGCACCGACAGGACGCAATCACGCATCCGCCGCCGGTAGTTCCGCACCGGAAAGCCTTGTTCCCGCAACAGTTCCGCCGCCACCCGCCAGCGCACGCGCGGCCCGTACACCGCCATCGGCGCGGCATGCGCCCACGCCCGGTCGGCCGCGGTGAGCAGCGTGTGCACGCGTTCACCGCGAATATTGCGGTGGATCAACGCCTTCGGCAGCCGTTCGGCGATATCGGAGGGTTTGGCGACGGTGAACGGATCCCAGGCCAGCGTCAGCGAGATCGGGCCGTCGCGGCCGAGCAGAATCCACGCGCAGCGGCGGCCCAGTTCGTCACAGGTGCCCTCGAGCAGGAGTCCCTCGGGAGCCAATCCGCCGAGAATTGTCGCCCACGCCTGCGCGACCTCGCTCTCGTCGTATTGCCGCAGCACATTGAACGCCCGCACCAGGACCGGCCGCAGTCCCGCGAGTTCGAACCCGCCCCGGGCGAAGTGCACGCCGTCGCGAGCGGGAACGACGCGCTCGGGATCGATCTCCAGACCGACGACGCGAATGTCGGCGCGCACCCGGCGCAGCCGGGCCGCCAATTCCAGCGTGGTCACCGGACTCGCCCCGTAGCCCAGATCGACCACCAGCGGGTCCGCGGCCGACCGCAGCCGCTCGACGACCAGTGGATCGTGGCTCAGCCAGCGGTCGCTGCGGCGCAGCCGATTGATCCCGGTGGTTCCGCGCGTGATGGCGCCCACCGGCTTGGACGTACCCCCGGCCGACGGTACGGCGGCGGTGCGCGAGTGGCCGGCCGAGCCGAGATGTCCGATGTTCGCAGCACGGGGCCGGCCCGGCGGTCTCATCGTGGTGATGCAGGCGTGCGGTGGAGCCACGGAACTCAGGCCGTCGGGCGCTGCTCTTCGAGCCACTGCTGGGTGAATTCGGCTTCGGCGCGGAACAGGTCCACGAGGTTGACCAGCATCATCTGCTCGAGTTTGGGCCCCAGCATCGGAATGAAGACCTTGGCCACGGGTGAGGTGCGCAGGGTGCAGCCGGTTTCGGTGGGAAACAAGCGCACGGTGCCGGTCAGCGTCCCCGGACCGGCCGGAATCGATGCGCTGAACTCACCCTCGACCTCGGGACCGAACGGCCCGTAGCTCTCCTTGCGGGTGATCACCAGGTCCTTGCGCATCACGGTCTGCGCGATCTCGGGCAGCATGTCGCGCGGCAGGATGTGGCGGACCTCGACCTCGATACCGTCGCCGTCGGCCTGCAGGTGGACCACCTCGTTCGGCGAGTGCTTGCGCATCTCCTCCATCCGCGCATCCCAGTAGGCGCGGTCGGACAGCGCCGCGTACACCTCTTCGGTGGTGTGCAGCGGATAGCGAGCGGAATAGTCCAATCGGCGGGCCATGGGGGACCAGGGTACTGGTCCCCGGGGAGCGCCCCGATCAGTGGTTGGCGATCCAGGTGTTGGTGAAGTCGGTCTCCGAGGCCAGCAGTTCCAGCAGTTTCTCGGCCACCACGGCCTCGATCTTCTTGCCGAACAACGGGATCGTCACCTCGACCGAGCCGTCGACCACGGCCTGGGAGGCGGTGTCGGAACCGGTCAGGGTGACCGTGCCGCGCACCTTCGCCGGCGCACCCTCGACATGCGCTTCGAAAACGCCGGACAGGCCCTCGTAGGTTTCGGTACGCGGGATGATCAGATCGCCCGGGCGGACCGAGGTGATCGCGGCGGGCAGTTCGGAGGCGGGGATGGTCTGCACCATCTCCACGCGCAGCCGGTCCCCGTCGGCCGAGAAGGAGTCCAGCCGCGCACCGGGCCCGCCGACCTCCTCGATGCGATCCTTCCAGTACTGCTCGTCGGCGAGCGCAGCACGCACCGCCGCGGCGGGGTGCGCGTAGTGAGCTGTGTACGCCAGGGGTGTCGCCATGGTGTGACACGCTACCGTCTTTCGATGTGCAGACATCTCGAGTGGTGGCATTCGACAACGTGCGGGAGTTGCTGGCCGCGACCGGCGCGCAGGTGCGCGAATCGGTGCCGCTGGCGCAGCTGACCACCCTGCGGGTCGGCGGGCCCGCGACGGTCGCCGAATGTCGCACCACCGAGGCGCTCGTCGAGACGGTGCGCACGCTCGACACCGCGGGCGTTCCGGTGCTGCTGGTGGCCGGTGGCTCCAACCTGCTGATCGCCGACAGCGGATTCGCCGGCGTCGTCGTCCGCATCGCCACCGACGCCGTCGAGCTCGGAGCCGACAGTGTGACGGCCGAGGCGGGCGCGGACTGGGACGGCGTGGTCGCCACGACGGTCGCCGCCGGATTCGGCGGACTCGAGTGCCTGTCCGGAATTCCGGGTTCGGCCGGCGCGACGCCGGTGCAGAACGTCGGCGCCTACGGCGTCGAGGTGGCGCAGGCGCTGCGCCGGATTCACCTGCTGGATCGCGTCAGCGGCGAAATCCGATGGGCCGCACCGGAGGAACTCGGCTTCGGTTACCGCACCTCGGTGCTCAAGCATTCCGATCGGGCGGTGGTGCTGGCGGTGGAGTTCGAGGTGAATCCCGACGGTGCCAGCGCCCCACTGCGATACGGCGAACTGGCCCGCGCCTTCGATGCCGCCGACGGCGAGTCCCGTCCGGCCGCGGCCGTGCGCGAGGCGGTACTCGCCCTGCGCGCCGGCAAGGGCATGGTGCTCGATCCGGCCGACCACGACACCTGGAGCGCCGGGTCGTTCTTCACCAATCCCGTGGTGGCGCACGATCGGGCGCCCGCCGTCGTCGAGGCGATCCGGGCGCATGTGGGCGATATCACTATTCCGACCTATGCCGCCGAGGGTGGGGTGAAATTCTCCGCCGGCTGGCTGATCGAACGCGCGGGATTCGGCAAGGGTTTCCCAGGTCCGGACGCTCCCGTCCGGTTGTCGACGAAACATACACTCGCCCTGACCAACAGGGGTTCTGCCCGCGCCGCGGACTTGGTGGGCCTGGCGCGCACCGTGCGGGCGGGCGTCGAACAGTGTTTCGGAATCAGGCTGGAACCCGAACCGGTGACCGTCGGTCTCGAGCTCTGACGGGTGGCGGGCGCCACGTTCCGATCGGGCCGAGCTGTCGGAGGGGCGCGGTAAATTCGCGGAAGTGAACATTCGAGGAATTGCCGGCCGCCGGGCCGTTCTGGTCGGGGCCGGCCAGCTGGCGGTGGCCGCGCTGGTGGCCGGATGTTCGGGCAGCGGCGGGAGCGGTTCGTCCGCGCCGAAGGAGTCCGGCCCGGTCGCGAAGCTGAAATTCGAGCCCGGGAACGGAACCGGCGACGTCAACCCGATCGCGCCCGTCTCGGTGACCGTGACCAGTGGCCGCCTGGACCAGGTCGCCCTGACCAATCCGGACGGTAAGCAGGTCACCGGCGTCCTGTCGCCCGACAGGAGCAGTTTCAAGGTCAACGAGCCGCTCGGCTACGGCGTCACCTACACCTGGTCGGGTACGGCGGTCGGCACCGACAACAAGCCCGTGCCGATCGAGTCGAAATTCACCACCCTCGCCCCCAAACAGACCGTGCCCGCCACCATCAACATCGGTGACGGGCAAGAGGTCGGCATCGCCGCGCCGATCATCGTGCAGTTCAAGAAGCACGTCGAGAACAAGGAGGCGGTCGAGAAGGCGCTGACCGTCACGACCACTCCGGAGACCGAGGGCGGCTGGGCCTGGCTGCCCGACGAGAACGGCGGGTCCCGCGCGCACTGGCGCCCGCGCAACTACTGGGCGCCCGGCACGGCGGTGACCTTCGCCGCCAAGCTGTACGGCCTGGACCTGGGCGGCGGCGTCTACGGCAACTCCGATCTGTCCTCGCAGTTCACCATCGGCCGCAGCCAGATCGTGAAGGGTTACGCGCCCAGCCACCGGGTGCAGGTGATCCGGGACGGTTCGACGCTGTTCGACTTCCCGTGCAGTTTCGGCGAGGGCAACGAGGCGCGCAACGTGACGCGTTCGGGCATTCACGTGGTGACCGAGAAGTACGAAGATTTCCTGATGTCGAATCCGCCGTTCTACACCAACGTTCGCGAACGCTGGGCGGTACGCATCTCCAACAACGGCGAATTCATCCACGCGAACCCGGAATCGGCCTCCGCGCAAGGCAATACCAACGTCACCAACGGCTGCATCAACTTGAGCACCAGCGACGCCCAGCAGTACTTCCCGACGGCCATGTACGGCGACCCGGTCGAGGTCACCGGCACGTCGATCGCTTTGTCCGCCGCCGACGGCGACCTCTACGACTGGACCATCGACTGGGACACCTGGAAGACCATGTCGGCGATCCAGGGCCAGCCCGCACCGGTGGTATCGGCGACTCCGGTGGCGCCGGGACCCGTGCGCGGCGGCAGCTAGAACCCGCTGACCGGTCCGTCGAGTTCGGGCCGTCGTGGTCGCGTCCGGCTGCGCGCCGGGCGCCGGCTCAGCGGCGGGCGAAGCGGCCGGCGTCGGCCTGGTCGCGCGGCTTCACCACGATGGTGTCGAGGTTGACGTGCGGGGGGCGGCTCGCGACGAAGCCGATGATTTCGGCGATGTCGGCGGCGAACAGCGGGTCGATACCTTCGTAGACCTTGGCCGCGCGCTCGGTGTCGCCGCCGAACCGAACCAGCGAGAATTCGGTTTCGACCGCGCCCGGCGCGATTTCGGTGAGCCGCACCGGCTTGCCCAGCAGCTCGCCGCGCAGTGTGCGATGCAGGACGGCCTGCGCGTGTTTGGCCGAGGTGTAGCCGGAGCCGTTGTCGTAGGGCTGCAGGGCGGCGACCGAGGTGACGGTGACGATCAGCCCGTCACCCGAGTCGATCAACTTCGGCAGCAGCGCCTTGGTCACCCGCAGCGTGCCGAGCACGTTGGTCTCCCACATCCACCGCCAGTCGTCGAGGTCGGCCTCGGTGACCGGCGCCAGCCCCTTCGCCCCGCCGGCATTGTTGACCAGCACGTCGGCCCGTTCGACCGCATCCGTGAACAGGCGTACCGACGACTCGTCGGTGACGTCCAATTCGATTGCGGTACCGCCGATTTCGTCGGCCAGCGCCTGCAGCCGGTCCATCCGGCGCGCCCCCACGTACACGTGATAGCCCTGTTTCGCGAGCTCGCGGGCGGTAGCCTCACCGATTCCCGAGCTCGCTCCGGTGACGACGGCGTGACGAGTGCTCATGGGAATCGAGCCTAGCGTCCCCGTTAACCTGGCGAGCATGGCGATTCGGGATGTGGTCAGCGCGGACGGAACCAATATCGTGTATGAGGTCTCCGGGCCCGAACAGGGACGTCCGCTGGTGTTGTTGCACGGGTGGGCCGGCACGTTGCGGTGCTGGGGCCGTGCGGCGGAGATTCTGGCCGAGACCTTCCGCGTGGTCGCCGTCGATCTGCGCGGGCACGGGTACTCCGATGCGCCCGAGACCGGATACGACGATCCGAAGAACTGGGCGGCCGACGTCGCCGCGGTGCTGGCCGCGGAGAACATCACCGCCGATGCCGTGCTGCTGGGCTGGTCCTACGGCGGCATCGTGCTCAGCGACTATCTGACCGCGTACGGCACCGGCGCCGTGGCCGGGGTGGTGTACTGCGGATCGCAGGCCGGGATCGGCCGGGGCGTCGAGGGTTCCCAGCCCGGGCCGGCGATGCAGAAGGCCATCCCCGACGTGTTCGAGGAGAGCGCCGGCCGGGCGATGCGCGGCTTCGCCGCCTTCGGCAACGCCAACACCGGACCCGGCCGGGACAAGGGCGAGGACGCCCAGCGCCTGTTCGGCGGCAGCCTCGCGACTCCGCCCCGCGTCCGCAAGGCGCTGTTCTACCGCACCGTCGACAACACCGAGACCCTGCGCAACCTCGACGTTCCGGTCTTCGTCATGCACGGCACCGCCGATCCCGTGGTGCCCGTCGAGAACGGCCGCTACATCGCCGAGCACGCCCCCGAGGCGCGCACCTCGTTCTGGGACGACGCCCAGCACGGCCTGTTCGTCGAGGATCCCCAGCGCTTCGCCGATGAGCTCACGGAATTCGTTGTCTCGCTCGCGTGATCCCGTCCACCACCACCTCCCAGCCATGGGTGTGACTACGCTCACTCGAGGCACGAGCGCATAACGGTTGACGCGTCGAGGCGTGCACACTGGAGTGTGTGAGTTATCGCCCGGATCAACGTCCGCATCGGATCGCGGTGTTGTCGGTGCACACCTCTCCGCTCGCACAGCCGGGTACCGGCGATGCGGGCGGGATGAACGTCTACGTGCTGCAGTCGGCGCTACAGCTGGCTCGCCGCGGCGTGGAGGTGGAGATCTTCACGCGTGCGACATCCTCCAACGACGAGCCGGTGGTCGAGGCCGCGCCGGGGGTGCTGGTGCGGCATGTGGTGGCGGGACCGTTCGAGGGGCTGGACAAGCACGATCTGCCGACTCAGCTGTGCCCGTTCGCGGCGGAGGTGTTGCGTCAGGAGGCCCGGCAGCTGCCCGGTTACTACGACCTGATCCATTCGCACTACTGGCTGTCGGGGCAGGTGGGCTGGCTGGCCCGGGATCGGTGGCGGGTGCCGCTGGTACACACCGCGCACACGCTGGCCGCGGTGAAGAACGCATTCCTGGCCGAGGGCGATACGCCGGAACCACTGTCGCGGGTGGTCGGCGAGAAACAGATCATCGCCGAATCGGATCGGCTGGTCGCCAATACCGCCGAGGAGGCCCGCCAGCTCGTCGAGCTCTACGGCGCCGAATCCGAGCGCATCGACGTGGTGCCCCCGGGTGCGGATCTGTCCCGCTATCGCCCCGGTGACCGGGCGGCCGCGCGCGCCGAATTCGGTATCGAGCCGGATGAGCAGGTGGTGGCCTTCGTCGGCCGGATCCAGCCGCTCAAGGCTCCCGATGTGCTCGTGTTCGCGGCGGCCGAGGTGCTGCGCGCCGAACCCGAACGCAAGCTGCGGGTGCTCATCGTGGGTGGGCCCTCGGGCACGGGTCTGGATCGCCCGGACGCGCTGATCGAGTTGGCCGCCACGCTCGGCATCTCGGATCGGGTGACATTCCTGCCGCCGCAGCCGCCGCATCGTCTGGTGCAGGTGTACCGGGCCGCGGATATGGTCGCGGTGCCGAGTTACAACGAATCGTTCGGCCTGGTCGCCATCGAGGCGCAGGCCAGCGGCACACCGGTGCTGGCCGCCGACGTCGGCGGGTTGAGTACCGCTGTGCGAGACGGTGTTTCGGGCATGCTGGTATCCGGGCACCAGGCCGACGAGTGGGCGGCCGCCCTGCGCGGGCTGCTCGACGATCCGGAACGGTTGCGGCGGATGGGCGCGGCAGCGGTGGATCATGCGGCCGGTTTCTCCTGGGAACACACCGCCGACGGGTTGCTCGACTGCTATGCCGAGGCGTTGGCCGGGCATCGGGGTGTGCGTTCGCGAATGCCGGGTACGTTGCTGACAGAGAGCAGTCAAGCCAGGTCGCGGGCGCTGTGGCGGCGCCGGATGGGAGTGGTACGCCGGTGAGTGACACCATCGCGCAGACCGCGCAGCTGATCGACGACACCGTGCGTGAGCGCGAGATCGACTACACCCGCGAGGGCCGGGACACCTTCGTCGTGGTGCTGCCCGGTGAGCGCAAGCTGAAGACGACGGTCATGCTGACGGTCGGCAAGCACGGCGTGCGCTTCGAATGCTTCGTCTGCCGCAAACCCGACGAGAACTTCGAGGGTGTCTACAAGTATCTGCTGCGCCGCAACCGCCGCCTCTACGGTGTCGCCTACACCCTGGACCGGGTCGGTGACATCTATCTGGTCGGCCGCATCGCGACCCATGCCGTGACCCCCGACGAACTGGACCGCATCTTCGGCCAGATTCTCGAGGCGGTCGACGGCGACTTCAATGTGCTGCTGGAGCTCGGTTTCGCGGAATCCATTCGGCGCGAATGGAAATGGCGTGTCTCGCGCGGTGAATCGCTGAAGAACCTGCGGGCGTTCGAGCATCTGGTGGATACCGAGGAGTCCTGACAGCTCTCGCTCGCCGAGTGGGTACCGTGCATCCGATCGGGAGATGCGCTGAGGAGGCGGTGGCGAGATGGGCGTGCTGGCTGTGGATATCGGCGCGACGAAATTCGCCGCAGCCGTCGCGACGGCGCCGATCGAGTCCGTTTCGTACGACGAATCCACAGCACGATCCCGATCGCTGTCCCTGTTGCGGCACATGCGCCGAGTCGACGTGCCTTCCCGGGGAGCGTGGGAAGCCTGCCGCGAGCTGCTGCGGCAGGTGGTAGCTGCCGCATCGGCCGACGACACCTGTGGCACCGGCGAATTCGAGGTGGCCTCGATCGGAATCGCCGCCGCCGGCCCGGTGGATGTCGGTGCCGGTAGCACCGCCCCCTTGAACATTCCCGAGTGGCGTGACGGCTTCCCGATCGTCGCCGCGGTGCGAGAACTGTTCCCCGAGGCCGATATTCGATTCGCGATCGACGGCGCGGCCTTGGCGTTGGCGGAGTATCGCGTCGGTGGTTTACGCGGTGTCCGGTCCGGGTTGGCGATGACGGTCTCCTCCGGAATCGGCGGCGGCATCGTCAGCGACGGCCGAGTTCTCGTGGGCCGCACCGGGAATGCCGGGCACGTCGGCCATATCGTGGTACCGGGCTGGGATGTGCCGTGTGCCTGCGGCGGTGTCGGATGTGTGGAGGCCGTCGCGAGTGGCATGTCCTCCGTCCGGTGGGCACGCGCACAGGGCTGGACGGGAACGACCGGGATGGAACTGGCACGCGCCGCCGGAGCGGGTGACGCCGTCGCCGCGGCCGCGCTGTCGCGCGCGGGGACAGCTCTGGGACAAGCCATTTCGTCTGCCGCCGCGATGCTCGACATCGACCGTGTCGTGATCGGTGGCGGTTTCGCCGAATCCGGCGCGCCGCTGTGGGATCCGCTGCGGGCGGCGGTGGTGAAACATGCCGGCCTCGGCTTCATCCGTGAACTTCGTGTCGTGAAATCCCCGATCACCGACGGTGCCACGCTGGTGGGCGCGGCGGCTCTCGCGACCGATTGAGGACGTGGGCCGGTTCGACGGCCGGCGCCTGCGCGCCGTCGGGCCGGTCCCGCGCTGCCTACCCGTTGTCGATGCTGCGCACATGCGCGACAAGCGCATTCGCGTGCCCGTGCCCCAGTCCGTGCTCACTCTTCAACCAGGCGACCAGCTCCATATGCTTGGTCAGCTCCGATCCGCGAACGATGTCGAACCATTCCTCGACGGGCCGACCGTATTTCTTCTCGATGGCGGGGAAGTAGGACGCGGGACCCTTCACCGCTGCGGTGCTCTGTGCGCTCATATTCGGGTAGACGGAACGCGCCGGGAGAACTCATCCACCTCGCACAGTGATGTGGGTCACGAACTCCCGGCGCTCGAAGGCGCGTCGTGCGGCTTCAGTGCCGACCGGCGAAGTCGCGCAGGAGTTCTCCGGTGGGGCCGGGCTCCTCGATCATCGGGCTGTGGCCGCAGTCGAGCGATTCGATCCGCACACCCGGCACGCGCCGGTAGTCCTGGAAGGATGCGGCCGGCCACCGGTGGTCCCGGGAACCGTAGAGCACCAGGCTCGGCAGCCCGAGATCGGCGAGGCGGTCGGGTTCCTGCCGTTCCCGCAGATAGACATCCGATGCGTCGGAGGTGGCGGTGATACTGCGGTAGGTCATGCCGTGGAAGTCGTCCACCAGCTGCTGCGGAATCGCGACGTCGCGAGTGAACGCGCTGCTCATGGCGTACCGAATGGCGGCGTCCGGGAGCAGGGGCCACAGCGGTTGCCCGATCTGCGGGACGAACAGCAGGTTGCCGAGCGGGCCGTTGTCGGTGAACGCGTCCAGGCGGGACCCGGTGCTGATCAATCCGATCGCGCTCACCAGATCCCGGCGCTGAGCGGCGAGTTCGGTCGCCACGTATCCGCCGGTGGAGTGCCCGACGACGATCGCGTGCCGCACCCCGAGCCGGTCGAGGACCACTCCGACCCGACGTCCTTGTTCGGCCATGCCGTAACCGCTGTCCGGTTTGGAAGAGCGGCCGTGACCGAGCAGGTCCACCCGCACCACGTAGAAGTCCGCCAGCGCGGGCAGTACCGGATCCCACCACGAGACCGAGCCGCCGGTCCCGTGGATCAGCACCACCGCCCGTGCGCTCGGCGCTCCGCTGGTGACGACGTGGATATCGCCGTCCGGCAGCGGGACCATCCGGTCCACGGAATCGTCCGGTGCGGCCGTCGCGACCCCTGTGGTGTTCCCGACGAGCAGTGCGACGAGCGCGCTGACCAGCAGCAGCACCACGCGTCTCGCCCGACCGGCAGCGGCAGTTTTCATATCTCCTCCTGAGGACGGCTGATGCCCTTACCGTCCCGGAGGTCGCGGCCGCGCGTCTTGTAGAAATGTCGCCCGCTGCCGGCTGTCCGGAGACTCTTTCGTAGCGATCACAACCCCTCAGAGGCGGACCGGATTCGAGCAGAGCGGGACTAGCGGTCCTTGCTCGTGTCGGCGGCTTCGCGCGCCAGTGGCTGGGTCCGGCGCATCGAGGTCCAGGCTTCCAGATCTTCGGCGAGGATCGCATTGAGTTCGATCATCGCCTCTCGCGCGAGCACATCGCGGTCCTCGTGCTGAGCGCGCCGGAGTTCGACGCCGCGCAGCAGTGTCTGGAGTTGGCCGATGATGACGCTGCGCTGAATCCACATCTCGCGGTGGCGATACAAGCCGTCCCAGGCGGTGACCACGCCGATCGACGCGGCGAGGCCCGTGCTGAGCAGACCGATCCAGGGAGCCTGGAAGACGGCGACCGCGGTACCGAGGACGGCGATGACACCGTTGGCGACGGCGGTCCATACGACCACCCGCTTGGCTCGGGTCTTGACCACCAGCCGGGAGCGTTCGTACTCGTTCCGGTAATAGACCAGGTAGTGCAGGCTCACGGTCAGGGCGTCGGCGTCGCTGGGCGGCGACGGGGGACTGTGCAGTCCCGAGGAGTGACTTCCGCGCGTATTTCTCGACAGTCGCATGGAACAGGGAGGTCCTAGCGGGAGTGCGGTGTTCCGGACGGGTGATACGGAGGTTGATAAGGTAGCAGAAGTGGTTGCATTAGGGTGGCATTTTCGGCTACACTGAACTATCCGCCCGTGTTGCGGCCGGCACGTGCACTGGAGGGTTGAGACAGATGACCGTTGCGAACGCTCTCGCCATCACCAGTCATGTCGATACGGCCAAACTGCGTCCGGCGGAGCTGGCGCGACAACTCGTCCAACATCTGGGTCCCACGCTGGTGGCGTTGATCGCCGGAGTCCGCGACCGCAAGCTGCCGCACAAGTGGTCCCATGCCGAAGGGCCGACGCCCCGGGATGCCGCACTGGCTCGCCTGCAGGTCGCGCATCGGTGCTGGATCATCCTGGCGACCGCCGAGGACAGCGATGTGGCGCGGTCGTGGTTCATCGGAGCCAATCCGCGGCTGGGTGAGGAGTCGCCCGCCCTGGCGATCCGTGCGGACCGATTCCGCGAGACCATCGCTGCCGCAGTCGCATTCGTCGACGGCTCGGACAACTGACTCGGTCGACCTGGCCGCGCGGGAAAGCTCCCTTTCGATAAACTTCCCCCTTTGGGAGGCTGTCGGAAGAGGGAGACCGGTGTCTGTGCGCGAAACCCGAAATGCTCGGCGCTGCGCCAAGACCGGATTCGCGCTTCTCCCCGCGGCGTCTCGCGAGGTCTATCGGCTGGCGAAACCTTCCTATGGACCGCTCAATCCGCTCCAGCGCGGGATTTCCAGCGACGAATCACGGGCGGAGTGGAACCGCTACGACGTCGAAGGTCAGCAGACCGTGTACGCCGCCAGTACCGAACAGGGCGCGTACGGAGAGCTTCTCGCACCCCTCAAACCGAAACTTCCCCGTCGCGCGTCCCACTATTTCGACGATGTCGGCTCCGACGACGAGCTCGAATCGCTGATCAAAGAGGAATGGCAGAGTTCGGGATATCGGCCGCCCCGCGAGCTGAACATGTTGTGGCTCAGCGAATATCGGCTCTACCATCTGACGCTGCCG
>NZ_LZMK01000255.1:0-814 GCF_001665865.1 Nocardia sp. 852002-20019_SCH5090214
TGTCGGTGAGGACTCGTTTGACAGTGATCCCGTTGGCGGCGAAGTGTTTTCGTGCTCGTTGCCAGAACGCGACAGCGGTTTCCTTGCGTTCGTCGGACAGGATTTCGCTGTAGGCCAGGCGGGAGTGGTCATCGACGGCGTTGTGCAGGTAGCTGCAACCGACCTGGCTTTTCCCGTTGTGGCGCAACGTTTTTCCTGGCGTTCTGGTCCGGTTGCGGGCTCCTGCGCGGCGCCCGACAGTGCGGTGTCCACCGCCGTCAGGGATGTTGCCGAGTTTCTTGATATCGACGTGGATCAGGTCGCCAGGCGCGGAGTGTTCGTAGCGGCGGATCGGTGCCGCGGTGGCCCGGTCGAGCCAGCGCAGCCGGGCCATGCGATAGCGGGCCAGGACCCGGTGCACGGTGGAGGGGTGCAGTCCGAGCAGGTAGGCGATGCGGGCCGGTCCCCACCGGCGCAGGAGGCGGACTTTGATGATGCGGCGTTCGGTGCGCGTGGGTGTGCGGTTCGGGCTGTGGTGCGGACGGCTGGACCGGTCGCCCATCGCGGCGGTGCCGGCGGTGCGGTACCGGTCGGCCCACCGTTTCGCGGTGGTCGGCGAGACCTGGAATCGTTCCGCGGCTCGGCGCAGTGGCCATCCGTCGTCGACGACGCACCGAGCCAGCCGTAACCGGCCCAGTTCCGACAGTGGGGCATTACGGTGGGACACGAAGACCTCCGGAGTGAATGCGTTCCTAGACAGCTCGCACTTCACTCGGAGGTCTTCGTCATGTCACCTCGCCACGCCGTCACCAACGTCCGTGGTCAGTACAACTAG
>NZ_LZMK01000256.1:0-506 GCF_001665865.1 Nocardia sp. 852002-20019_SCH5090214
TACGCGATGTAGAGCCGGTCGCGGGACTGCGGCACCGGCAGGCAGGTGCGCGGCAGCACGTGCGCGGAATTCAGGGCGATGACCCGGGTCTCGTAACCGAGGTCCTGGATCTCGCGCAGCCACCGATGCCGGTCGTCCCACTTCCAGCACTGCACGACGTTTTCCATCACCCCGGCCAGCACCGGCTTGCCGCGCGCGGCCATCGCACGCAGATACCGGGGAATCTGCTCGACCAGCGCCCGGCTGCGCCCGGACGCCGGATCCTCGACGATGCCGAGTTCCTCGTCGAACCGGTACTGGTTGCTCTGGTCGAAGTAGCGTTTCTGTCCCTTCGCGTCCGTCCATTCCGGGCACGCCGGGCTCGCCCAGAACAACTCCGTCGCGGGCAGCCGCGTCAGATCGATCTCCCTGACGTCGCCGGGCGGAAGATGTTCCACCGTGGGGAAGTTCAGCTCGTGCACCGCCACACAGACCGGGTTGTGGTTGGCCGCGATCCGGCCCGTGAG
>NZ_LZMK01000257.1:0-625 GCF_001665865.1 Nocardia sp. 852002-20019_SCH5090214
TCCCCGGGCGGCAGGCTCCAGTCGATGGCCACCGACGCCGGTGTGGTGATCGGCTCGGCGATCGCGTACCGGCACGCCCTCGACGGGCACCGGTAGACGTACTGGCCGTGACGCACGCCGTAGCGGCCCATCTGCGTGCCGGGCTTCTTCCACGACTGGATCGCGTCCACGACCTGCTCGCAGCTCGGGCACCATGCCTTCGGGCGCAGCCACTTGTCCCAATCCGGGCGCCGCCCCAGCGATTTGAGCCAGTACGCGATGTAGAGCCGGTCGCGGGACTGCGGCACCGGCAGGCAGGTGCGCGGCAGCACGTGCGCGGAATTCAGGGCGATGACCCGGGTCTCGTAACCGAGGTCCTGGATCTCGCGCAGCCACCGATGCCGGTCGTCCCACTTCCAGCACTGCACGACGTTTTCCATCACCCCGGCCAGCACCGGCTTGCCGCGCGCGGCCATCGCACGCAGATACCGGGGAATCTGCTCGACCAGCGCCCGGCTGCGCCCGGACGCCGGATCCTCGACGATGCCGAGTTCCTCGTCGAACCGGTACTGGTTGCTCTGGTCGAAGTAGCGTTTCTGTCCCTTCGCGTCCGTCCATTCCGGGCACGCCGGGCTCGCCCAGAACA
>NZ_LZMK01000258.1:0-4908 GCF_001665865.1 Nocardia sp. 852002-20019_SCH5090214
CGGCGATCTCACCGGCCCGGACGTCGTCCGCGACACCACGATTCACGTATCGGACTTCCCCGGCAAGGTCGTCGTGGTGAACATGTGGGGCTCGTGGTGCGCCCCGTGCCGCGCGGAAATCCCCGGCCTACAGCAGGCCTTCGCGCAGACCCAGACGGCCGGCGTGCAGTTCCTCGGTGTCGACGTGCGCGACCTCCGCAGCACCGCAACAGCTTTCATATCGGACCGGGCGGTGACCTACCCGTCGATCTTCGATCCGGATATGACGACCCTCGGCGCGCTGGGCGCACACTATCCCACCAGCGTGGTCCCGACGACGGTGGTTCTGGATCGCCGCCATCGCGTCGCCGCGGTATTCATCGAACCTTTGCGGCCGGATGTACTGGTACCGACTGTGCAACGCCTCGCCGCGGAACCGTGATCGACCACGGTTGGTCCGACCGCGCAAACCCGAACACCCGAACGAAAGGCCCAGCCATGCCGAAACCCGTCCGCCTGCCTGAATCCATTGCGGGATCATTGTGATACTCGCGGGGCTGGGTTCGGGTTTCCAGACCGCAGCCGCTACCGGCCCGCTGCTGATGGGCCTCGGCGCGGCGGCCCTCGCAGGCATGGTGTCGTTCGCCTCGCCGTGCTGCATCCCCCTGGTACCCGGGTATCTGTCCTACCTCGCCGGGATTTCCGGCGCCGATATGCCCGCGGTCACCGCATCGGAGGTGAACTCACCGCCGCGCGGACGCTGGCGGGCCACCGGTGCGGCACTGTTGTTCGTCGCGGGATTCACCGTCGTATTCGTTCTGGCCTCCGCCTCCGTCTTCGGCATGCTCGGATTGCTGCAGGTCAATACCGATCTGCTGCAGCGCATCGGCGGCATCGTCACCATCCTCATGGGCATGACTTTCCTCGGCTGGATACCAGCGCTGCAGCGCGACACCAGATTTCAGCCCCGCCGCATCGCATCCTGGGCAGGAGCGCCGCTGCTGGGAGCAGTTTTCGGACTCGGCTGGACCCCGTGCCTGGGCCCGACCCTGGCCGGAGTCATGTCGGTTGCCGCAGGCACTCAGGGCACGACCGCAGCACGCGGCGTGGCACTGATCGTCGCGTACTGCCTCGGACTGGGCCTGCCGTTCATCGCCCTCGCCTTCGGCTCGTCCCACGCGGTACGCACCGTCACGTGGCTGCGTCGCCATACCCGCACGATCCAGATCCTCGGCGGACTCATGCTGCTCGCCGTCGGTGCCGCCCTGGTCACCGGCACGTGGGCAGTGTTCGTCGGCTGGATTCGCGACGCGTTCGTCAGTAACACCGTGCTGCCGATCTGATCCGAGAGCCGGACCGGGTTTCGCGCTGCGTTGCGGACGCGGTCGATCGGTAGAAGGTGTACAACATACTAACCTGGATAGTAGTTACCGGCAGTGGCAACTGCCCCGCATCCGAGGAATGGGGACCATGGACATCCGTGAATGGCGAGCCGCACGGGCCCGCGACCGGTCAATGTACACCGACGCCTACCGCCGCGAACGGCGGCGACGCACCCTCGGATGGCTGCTCGCGGTGATCGGTCTGGTCGTCGGCCTCACCCACATGCTCACCCACCTCGGCGACTGGCATTTCTTGTGGAGTTCTGGATGGCAAGACTTGCTGGTCGGCTATCCCACTGCCGCGGTTATCGCCTTCGCCGGTCTGCTACTGATCACCGCCCCGACCCGGCAACGGCCCAACCACTGAGGCCAAGGCCCATCCTCCGAGGAAGCCCCGCCGCGGGCGCCAACCGTTCACGGCCGCCTACTCCGACGGCCGACCCTGAGGATCCCTCGTCGGGACCCCGCGTTCACGAAGCCGATTCAAAACGGCCATACCATCAACACCCAGACGTTGGCCGACTCTCGAAAGAGCCCATACAGATGGGCGGCCTCATCAACCTGCTCAGACGTCAGACCACGCCGACGCATCCGCACCTGGTGCCGATGAAGAATCGCGCTGACCGTCCGCCGCTCGACACCGAACCGAACCCCCAACTGATACACCGTCGCCCCACCCTCATAGCCAGCAATCAACTCCCGAACCTGAACAGCGTCGAGTTGACGGGCCCGTCCAGGTTTCGTCCGTTCGGCAGTCTGCAGCATCGACACGCCCGGATCCGGAAGCTTCCGAACCTTAATCACTGCCGACATGCCGTGTATCCGACGTTCTCCTCCTCCACCCTGATCTGGACCCATCACCGAACTGACCGGAATCGCTGCCGGCAACCTCGGCTACGCGCCCAGCCGGATCCAGCTCGCGACTGTGCCAAGACGATGGAATTGTCAATCCTGCACCGATGTCCGATGCGCCCCGACACAAGCACCGTATCCGTATAACCATTTCCGAACGCACGAGCCTGTTAACAGCGGTCCGCGATTCGCGCGGTAACCCGCCAAGTGGCGTCCACCAATCGCCGAGCGTCGGCCACCACCAAGTCTCATGCTCTTCGTGCACGGGTTGGCCTCAGGCGGTTCCGAGCTAACTCGCTTCCACCACATGTGCACCCGAGATCTGCTACTGTCCACCTAGTTGAGTCGTCCTCCATAGATGTGCTCAACCACGTGTTTGGGTCGCCCGTGACACATTTCCGGGTTCAAGTCCCCCCTCGCGCACCGTTTCCGGTCACCGGTGACACCTTCGGACGTCCACGCGTTCGAGCGCACTCGCCCACGCAGTGGACGACCAGTGACGCCCTCTCTGTCACCTGGGCACTTTCCGCAGAGACGCCGGATCTCGATGCCGCCGTTGGGAATTCCGCGCCCTGTGTGCCGCCGCGGAGGTGCACTCGCCCTGCGCCCCACGGACCCTCCGCGACCGTGCCTGTTGTGGCCGCGCACAATGCCGACAACCTCGCCGAAACCGGCACAGTCAAGCTTCCCGGTTCGATCCGACGCCGCCCTCGCACCAGCTATTGTTCAGTTATCGATCCGTCCCGCATCGAGGCAGGAGTTGTCGTGCCGAAGCTGGAGATCAACAGGAAGTCCGAACTCTCGCGTGAAGAAGTGGCCGAGCGGCTCATCGCGATCGGGCAGGCGCTTGCCGGTGGCTCCGAGGTGAAGCTGGGATCCGGCGGGGACACGATCGACATCGTCGTCCCCGAGCGCGTCCATGTGGAGCTCGAAATCGAGGTCGACGGCGACGAGACCGAAATAGAAATCGAGATCAGCTGGCGTGACGAGGCTACCGGTGATTCGACGATTTGAACCCGGCATGCCTGCTGTTCGTGCTTGCTGAACAGGACGAAGCGTCGACGGGCAACGTTCTCGCCGAGGAGGACGACGGCGAGTTGCGGCAGGGAGCGCTATGAGCAAACTCGGACAGCGAGCCATCGTCTGCGGGGCGAGTATGACCGGGCTGCTCGCCGCCCGGGTGTTGTCGGACTTCTACGAGGTGGTCACGCTCGTCGAGCGGGATCCGCTGCCGGACGGTCCTGAGCAGCGGCGAGGTGTGCCCCAGGCACGGCATTTTCATGCTCTGCTGAGTAGGGGATCGAACGTCCTGGATCAGCTGTTTCCCGGCGTGCTCGACGAACTCGTCGCCGCAGGCGCGAAAGTCCTGCCCAATGAGCCATCGCGGGTATATGTCCGGTTGGGCCGGCATGAGCTCGACGTCGCGGACAAGTTTGCCGACCCGGCATCGCTGGTCGTCTATCAACCCAGCCGACCATTCTTGGATTCCCATGTCAGGCGGCGAGTCCGCGCCATCGAGAACGTGAGAATTCTGGACAGCCATGCTGTCGTCGAGCCCACAACCGACCGCGACCGTCGGGTTACGGGCGCCCGGGTGGTCAACCGCTACACGGGTGAGGAATCCGTGCTGGATGCCGACTTGGTGGTCGATGCGATGGGCCGCTCGGGGCATACGCCGGCGTTCCTCGGCAATCTCGGCTCCGAGCGACCGATCGAGCAGAGCTACCCGGTGCATCTGAACTATGCCAGCCAATTTCTGCGGGTCCCCGCAGGCACAATCGGCGAGAAACTGGGTTTCTCGGTCAGTCCGCTGCCCGAACGACCGGCCGGAGTGGTGGCTGTGGCCTACGAGGGCGACACCTGGATCCTGACCTTGTTCGGCGTAGGCGGGTACAAACTCCCCCGTGACCTGTCCGGCGTAATCGAATGTGCCGCGCAATTCGCGCCACCCACTCTGATCGACGCGCTGCGGTCCGCTGAGCCGCTCGGCGGGGTGTCTGCGCAGCATTACCCGGCCAGCACATGGCGACGCTATGACAAGATGCGTCGATTCCCCCCGGGGCTGCTGGTGATGGGCGATGCGATCTGCAGCTTCAACCCCGTATATATGCAGGGCATGACCATGGCCGCGCTGCAGGCCGTCGCGCTGCACGACTGCCTGGCCGATCGCGACGGAGATGTGAGCCGGCGATTCTTCAAAGCGACCGCCAAACAGATCGGCCCGGTGTGGCGGGGAAATCGGTTCACCGATTTCCCCGTGTCCCAGGGAGGTGGTTGGCGTCGGGTGCCGAGACACTTGGTGAACTGGCCCATAGACAAGGCACAGGCCGCCGCCGCGAACGATCCGGCCGTCGCCGAAGCGGTCCTTCGAGTGATGCACTTCGTCGACCCGCCGGCCCGGCTCGCGCGGCCCTCGTTCCTGATGCGGCTGATCGCAGCCAACCGCCGAGCCGGAATGGCCACATCCACCGATAACGGTTCCCGCAGCGCGGGGGTGAACGCTATGACCACGGAGACCTTCGACATCAACCGCATGCCGCGCGGCGGACCGGATGCGTCGTGGCTGGACCGGCGGTTGGAAACCGATCGTCTGGAGTACCTCGACCGCGACGACGTCGATGATCGGAAGCGCAAGATAATTCGTTCTCTGGACCGCGGCGAACGGTTTTTCGGGATACATCGCAAGCTCGCGCGC
>NZ_LZMK01000259.1:0-2174 GCF_001665865.1 Nocardia sp. 852002-20019_SCH5090214
CACCGATTCGAACCGGGCGATCAGCTCGGCCAGCGACGCCCGCGCCGAGGTCACCGGCCGCTGCTCACCGCGCGGCGCGGCCGTCGGCTGCACGCCCCCGGCCGCCGTGATCGCCTTCAACTCCTTGCGGCGCAGGAACGCCGTCGCGCGATCGTGGCGCCGGACCTGACCGTCCGGGTCGGCGACCAGCTGACCGCAGTAGTCCGAGGGCCGGCCACGCCCCGGCTCGGGCCGGAACTCCTGCCCGTGCGGCACCCACCGGCCCTTCTCCGCATCCCACGCGTGCGGGAACTGACAAACACGCAGGTCGGCTCCCGCCGACCCGCCGCGACCGGCCGAATCCGGCGCCCCGGCCGCTTCTGCTGAGGAATCACTCATCACACCAGTCTAGCATAATCCGTCATTTTTTAACGTTATTACGATTTAAATCGTTTTTACGTAATAACATAAACATAATAGGCTTGCTAGCATAGCTATGTGTGCTAGTGGTACTTGCTATACCTGTTAGGTTTGCTGTGTGAGCGCACCGAGCAATACGAGCGAGCTGAGCGCAGCGAGCGGGCATCGCCCGCGTCGCTTGGTGCTGGCCAACCAGAAGGGCGGCGTGGGCAAGACCGCGACCACTCTGGGCCTGGCCAGCGCGATCTCCGACATGGGCGGCCGGAGCGTGCTGATCGTCGATCTCGACGCGCAGGGCAACGCCACCAACGGTGTCGGCGTCGAGGTCGAGGATGGTCAGCCGACCATCGCTGATGTCTTCGATTCCAAGGCCCAGCCCGGGGCGTTGGCCGATGTGGTCGTCGCTTCGCAGTGGGATCGGGTCGACATCGCGCCGGCGGCCGACGATCTGGCCGACCTCGACGAGAGCGGCAACGCCGACATGGTGTGGCGTCTGGACGCTGCACTCGAGGGTGTCGACCTCAGCGCGTACGAGGTGGTCCTGTTCGACACACCACCGAGTTTGGGGAAGCTGCTGTTCTCCGCGCTGCTGACCGCCGATGAGGTCGTGGTGGTTACCGAGCCGACCGTCGACTCGGTGAAGGGCGTCAGCAAGATCGAGGAAACCATCGCGCGCGTGCAGCGCCGGCCGAACCGCAGCCTGAACTTCGGCGGGATCGTCGTGTCCAAGCACCGCGGGATCGGCGAGCATCTGTTCCGGGAGAGCGAGCTGCGCGGCGCGTACGGCACCTACGGCCGGGACGGCGGGAAGGTGTGCAGGACAACGATTCCGGACTACGCCGCCCGTCAGGACGCGCATTCCGCCCGGTTGCCGATCCACCAGTTCCGCGGTGGTAAGTCCTTGTCCCTGCAGATCGCCTACACCGACCTCGCCGCCGAGCTGGGATTCGCCAAGCAGATCGGAGCCCGCGCGTGACCCCTATCGAACGCAAACCAGCGATCGGGCGCCGCCACCCGGCCGACAACCTGCCCGACAAACCGGCACCCGATCCAGCCCCAGCACCGCCGCCACCGACCCGGGAGACTCTCGAACCGGCCGCGCCGTTGCCGCCGCAGGTACCTCTCGACGAACGCCTGATCGAGCAGCACAACGTACGGATCAGACCGTCGACCAAGGCTCGCCTCAAGCGTGCGGTCGATCGGATGCGCTACGAAACGGGCGATCGCAGCATCTCCGAGGCGTCGCTCACAGATCGATCGATACGCGAATTTCTGGACAGAAACGGCGGCTGACCAGGGGTGCTAGGCGTGCTAGCACGCCTAGCTAGGCTGCAACGTCGAACAGCGTCAGCGGCCGAGCAACAGCCGCCAGTTGCTCGGCCCGCTCCTTCTTGGCGCAGGTGCGGCCGATCCCCGCCGCGACACTGGCGGGGGAATGCAGCCAGCCGGGGCACCGCCGGCACTGGACCATGACTCGCACGACGGGTTCGGCGACGGCCATCTGTTGTCTCCTCCGGCCGGACGGACGTGTTCCGGCCGATGATGGCATTGCCCACCGACAGGTTCCGGGGCTCAGGCGGCCGCTACAGCGGGTGTTCCCCCGCTCCGCCACTTGGGGTCCTGCATGCCGCGATGAACCGTCAGCGGGGCAGTACGGAGGGTGTCCGCGTCGCTCGCGGTCGCCGTCCAGGACAACACTCGGTCCGAGGCGTTACAGATCAGCTCGCGGCGGGCGAGCCAACCGAACCAGGCCGAGCGGTCGTCGCGGTCCATCG
>NZ_LZMK01000260.1:0-5970 GCF_001665865.1 Nocardia sp. 852002-20019_SCH5090214
AGATCCAGGGTTATATCGATCGGGCTCAGCATGGTCGCCTCGAGCACTGGGCCGATATGGCGATCAAGGCCGGCCGCCACCGCGAGCACCTGCTCGAGATGCAAGTCAAAAACGCCCGCCTGCAACACGATCAAGACAGAGCAGACCGCGCCAAAGACAGCGACAAAGCCACCGAGGAACGCCGCGACAAGGTCCACGGGCTGCAAGTGCGGGCCCTGCGCGGCGAGTACAACCGCAAAGACGCGATCCACACCCAGCAGCTACGCCGCTACGACAAACAGATCACGCAAGACCGGCAGCTCCACGATCTGAAGGTCGAATACCAGAAGCTGCTGATCGAGGCCCGCAAACGTGCGCTCGGGCTCACCGAAACCCTCACCGACACCGACCCCGGCGCCGCCCGCGCTCACGCCGCCAGCGCGGGCTGGGCGGCGGCCGAGGCCACCGCGGACCTGTCCGACGAACACCGCGGCGCCGCCGACGCGTGGGCCGAACGTTACGGCGAGGACACCGGCAACGACCCCCGTACCACCCTGGCCGCTGCCCGAGCCGATGCCGCCGCCCTCGACGACGCGGTCGATGAGCTCCACGACCAGATGAGCGCGCTCAGTGCCGAGTACACCCTCACCAGCTACGGCGAAGCACAGGTCCGCGACATCGGTGCGGCCACGTCGAGCCGGCCGGATGCCGGTTCCGGCGAAGACCTCGAAGTGCTCGACGGACAGGCCATCTCCGTCGCTGTCGAGACCACCGGTGTCACAAGTGACATCGACATGGCGGTCGATTTCACCCCGCCGGCTCTCCCGCCGGTAAAAGCTCTCGACGCGGCGCCCTCGGCGGAGATCGAACCATGATGGCGCGCACCAAGTCTCGCTCTATCCCCCTGACGGCACCTCTCATGCCCGATCGGTGGCAGATGAAGGTGCTCGCGGGGGTGTATGCACACGCGTCGGCGGCGCGGGAGATGGCCGCCGTGGCCCGGGCCGGGCGAGAGGCGACCGGTGAGCTTCCGCCCCCGTCGTGGTCGCGGGCTTTCCGCACCGAGGTCCTGCTCGGGCAAGAGCTCGAGAAAGCGGGCTTGGCCGCGGGGGTGCCGCGGGAATGGCTGAACCAGGTCCGTACCCGCGCCCATCTGGGCCAGCCGTGGCGACGCGACCTGCACTGGCGCATCCCGAGACCGGTGGACCGGACCCGGCTGCTGGTCGGGCTGGCCGTTGAGGCACACCGGATTCAGGACCTCGCCGCGGTCTCGGTCGCCTACGAGCATCGCGGCGCGCACGCCGAACCCGGCACCGCGACCTGGGTCATGCGCAACCTACGCAGATCCCGTACCCGCCTGGTCCAACTCGCACGCCTGCTCGCCGTGACCGACGAGGAAGCCCAGCAACTGTGGGACTCGCCGCAACACTGGGCCGCCGCCGCTGAGGGGGCCCGGGCCGCCGGTGTCGACGAACTCGACACTCGCTGGCGCGCCCACGCCCACAGCGATCAGACCAGCATCGTCTTGCAGGCCCGCGCACTCACCAAATCCGGCATCACCGCGCCCACCGCCGCCGCACTGCCACCGCCTGACCAGATACTCGAGCTCCTTCGACAAGAGCTCGAACACAACAGTGTTCCCGTGGCGCAGGGTGCGGCCCGGCATCTGGAAGCGGATGTGGTCGAGCCGGCCGGGCACGGCATCGATATCGCGGTAGCCGCGACCGGAATAGGCAGCGGCGGCGATAGCGGCCTGGTGCACGATCTTCCGCTGGCAATACCGCGCCAACCCAGCTTCGGAGTCGGGGTCGAGCCATGACCGGGACAGAGCTCGCTGTCGGTGCGGGTGGTAGGCGTCCGGTGGCGCCGAATGCCGCGCAGAAGGCACTGCTGCGGCGGTTGTGCGCGGTGTCAGCGCAGACGCGGGCGCAGCTCGACACCGCGCGCACCGACTGGGAGACAGGGGTTTTGGCGGAACCCTCCTGGTTCGCGCGCCTGGATGCCCTGATGAAGCGCAGCGCGGCATTGGCCGAGCTGGGCCACGCCGGTGGAATCCCGCAACGGTGGATCGATCTTGCCCGCCAGCAGGGCGAGCGCGGCACAGGGTGGCGGACTCCACAACGATGGCCCGTCCCGCAACCCGTGCAGCGGGCCCGCCTCATCGACGACCTCGCCGCCGAAGCCCGCGACCTCAGTGACCTCGTGGCCGTTCACGCTGCCTACCGCAGCCGTGCCCGTAGCGACGAACCGGACTCTCTGCGCACACGCATCGAAGCCCGCGCAGCTGTGCGTCACGAGCGCTTGACCTCGATCGCGGCGCTGTTGGATCTGATCGGCCCCGAACGTGACCGGATCAGGCCGGCGCCGGATCCGGTCTGGGCCCGTGCTTTGGCGGCCACGGTGCGAGAGCGCGACCCTCACCTGCTGGCACAGCAATGGCGCGCACACGCCGAACACGAGCCCGCATCGGTGGCTGCCTACCGGCTGCTGACCGACCACGGCGATATCGACTTCACCGGTGACCACGCGATCACACCGCTGCCCGCAGCGATGGTGGAACACATCACGGCCGCTCTGCGGCTCCCGCCCGGGCTCGCCGGTCACGGCCTGGATCTCGGTGCAGCGACGGACAACGCGGTGACCGCCGCGTTAGGCGAATCCCGATGCCTTGAACTCCCCGCGCTAACTGCCGGCGATGAGCAGCACGTCGGCGGAGCACCAGCACGCACACATCGCCACAACGGCCCGAGCCCGTGACCGCGCGGGGCGCACGCCCTCGAGCCGCTGTCTATCCGGCGGCGGAGCAACAAGCCCGAGCCAGGAGGCAAGGATGACGATTCCCGAACCGGTACCCGATCCAGCCACCATCTCAGCGCAGACGTCGCCCCTTGCGCAGGGAACCGACCGCGTCCAGAATCCGAACGCCGCCCAAGCGGCGCTGTTGCGACGGCTGCGTGACGTCTCCGACGGGCTGCACCGGATGCAGGAAACAGGCCGTCTCGCAGGCAAATTCGGTCACTTTCCGTCCGAACTGTGGCACGACTACCTCAACGACATGCACAACCGTGCCGACACACTCACTGCCCTCGGGCGCGCCGGCGGCATCCCTGAACAATGGCTCGACTACGCCCGTGGGCATACCGCTAGCGCGCAGGTGCCCGACCGTTGGCCGGGCACTGATGCGCGGGCGCGCGCCGAGCTGATCGCCGCAGTGGGTAGGCAGGCTCGGGAGCTTGGGCACATCGCGGCGGTGCATGCCGCCTACCGGTCGCGGATCGCCGCCGGAACCGACCGAGCCCAGGACGCTTTCGCTGAAATGCTGGCCCAGCGATGGGACCGGATCGGCACGGTGGCGGCTCTGCTAAAACCTGTCGGCGCGGAACGCGAAGAGATTTGGCCCGACGCCGAGAGTCCCGCCAGGCTCGCGTCTTTCGCCCAGCCAGTACGCGACATCGGGACTGCCGAGTTGGCGCGGCTATGGCATACCCACCTGTCGGCTCCCGACGCTGCCGTGTCCGCGCATGCCGCGCTGGCCGACTACGGCGACTTGGCCTGGGACCCCGACCGCGAACTGGTGCCACCACCGCAATCACTGATCGCCCAAATCAGCGCCGTCCTGCATCCCGGCGGCAGCGTCGACAAGACGGTCGGTGGTGGCGCCGCCATCGACGCCGATATCGCCGCTGCACTCCCCGCTGTGCCCCGCGAATTTCTGCCGCAGATCCCCAGACCGGACCCGAATCAGGATGTCGGCCCCGCGCTCGATACCGGACCCGAACCGTGACGGCAACCCAGTCAGCCGAAAACAGCAGCAACGCAGATCAATCCGTATCCAGGAGATCGCAGATGAACGAACCACATTCACCGCCCGTGCAGCGAAGACCGGTGTGGCAGCAGAGACTACTCGAGCGCATCCAGGACCTGTCCGACGACCGCGCCCGGCTGCTGCGCGAGGGCTATGACACTCCGCCTGGGGCGGGGGAGTTGGCGATGCTGGCATGGCGCACTCAGCTACTGCAGCTGGCAGCCGACCGCAGCGAGATCGAAGCCCGCGCGCACGCGATCGGCATCCCGCCCGCCGAGATCGCCGCCGCCCGAGCAGCCGGAAGCCGCGGCCGCCGAGCCGACCTCAACCCCGAGCCCGGCGCCGATGCGGTGCGCGAGCACGTGATGGGCTGGGTGGCCAGCGACGTATGGCAGATCCAGTACATGGCCGCGATCGACATCACCCACCGGATGCGTGCGGTCACCGACGCACCCCGATTCGAGCCCGAACCGTGGATGGTCGCTCAGTTCGAGCGCAACCTGAGCGCGTTGTGGATACGGGCGGGCAATGTCGCCGACGCGATCGGCCTCACCGTCGCCGAATCCGCCGGAATGTGGGCCCGGACCAGCAGCGACTGGCAGCGAATACTCGGCGCCACGACACATACCTACGACAACGAAGCAATCGAGGAACGCTGGCGCGTCTACGCCCGCCCCGGCATCGAAACCAGCGTCGTGCGCGATGCCACGGCCATCACCCTGCGCCTGGACGCCGCCCTGTCCGAGCAACCCGTGCGCATCCCCACACCGCACGCCATCAAAACCGCCGCCGCAGAAGCATTCCTGTCCCACCCCTCCGCCTCATCCGTCGCCGACCCCATCACCGACACGATCGACCGCGCCCTTCCCGAGGCCGACCACACCCGATGGGACACACCCACACCCACCGGCACACCACAGCACCCCGGGCCCGATCTCGACCGCGGGGCCCAGTTATGAGCCACGCCTGCCCACACCCACCGATCGCAGCAGGTTCACCACCAGGAGAGAAGCCGACCATGACCAAACCTGACCCCGCAGTATCGATCGAACAGTGGCAGGCGAAGTTGCTGGCCCGCCTCGACCGCCTCGCGCGCGAGCACGCGACGGTGCATGCACGCGGCTTCGGCGGCTACGCCGGCACCGACGGCACGCCCGAGCAAGAGTGGCGCTCGCACCTGGACGCGTTGGAAGCCGAACGCGAAACCACCGAACAACTGGCCATCGAACTCGGCATCCCACCCCAATGGGTCGAACACGCCCGCACCAACGGAGTCGGAGCAGCCGAACTACGCTCTCCCGCACCGGAAATCGTGAACGCGGTCGTCGATCCGGCCACCCAGGCCGACTCGTCCGAGGCTTCCTCGGCGACGCAGCAGCTGTTCATCGACATGGCCGTCGTCGATGTGTGGCACGTGCACCGCATGGCGCTGCTGTCAGCGGCCCGCGATGCCCGCCTCAGTACTGGCCGTTTGGGCTTGGGCGCCGATCCGGTCGCCGACATGCAGTTCCACCGCAACATGACATTGCATCATCAGCGCGCGGCGGGACTGTCCGACGCCGCGCAATTGTCGGCGCCAGAGGTCACAGCACTGTGGGACAGCCCGCAAGTCCGCACGGCGCGCCGACAGGCCGCGCAGCAGATCAACCGATGGGACGACCTGCACCTGGAATTCGAGTGGCGCCGCTACACCCAACCGGTCACCGACCCCGCTTTGCCGCCCTACATCCCTACCGACCCGGCCACCGGAGCCCCCACCAGCCGGGCACAAGCACCACCCCCGGCGCCTGAGGAGTTGATCGATCGCGCCGCCGCCGCGCTCGGTATCGACCCCGAGCGCACCGACCGGATCCCGATCCACCACGCAACAGCCATCGATATCGCTCTCCCCGCGGCCACCGACCGCGACTGGCAACCCGGCCCCGCCCCAACAGCGCCACCAGCCGCCACGGGACCGGACCTCGGGCCCGAACCCTGACCACCCCGCCCACTTTCCCGGTGACGCCGCTGGCGCCGCGCAGCACCGGTTCAACCCGCCACCGCGAGGGACATCCCGTCACGCCACGACTGGCACTCGGTCGCGGCCCGCTTTACCAGAAGGCGGAACACGATGTCCGACAACACATTCCCACCATCACATACTCCCGACGCCAGCGCCGCAGACACCGCCGCGGCCCCGGGAAATG
>NZ_LZMK01000261.1:0-19212 GCF_001665865.1 Nocardia sp. 852002-20019_SCH5090214
ACCAGATTCACCTTCTGCGACCCGGTCGCCGCCAGCACCCGATCCACGAACTGCGCCAACTGCTTCGACGAATCCTGGATGTAGCCGGTGCCGTTGGTCCCCGGCAGCACCGACCCCAGACCGCCACCCTGGATCAGGTTCGACTTGCCGTAGTTGAACGTGAACACGCAGTAGCCGGCGTCGTGGATCGGCTGGCTGATGTAGGAGAAGTTGTCGTAGGCGTTCTCCCACGTCCCGTGCACCAGCACCACCGGCTCCGGATGCGCCGCAGTCGGTTTGCAGTTCCAGTCGTTGGCCCCCGGCGGCGCGACATCCGGATGCAGCAGCCCGTAGCCGAAGGCGGCCAGGAACGAACTCTGCGCCGGGCCGTAACCGACTGTGTCGCTGGAGGTTCCACCCGACGAGCCCGAACTCGAACCGGAACCGCCGTAGCAGTCACCGGAACCGTTGCCCGAGCCCGCGCCACTGCCCGAGGTGCACGCCGAACCGGTGCCCGAGCTGCCGCTGTCGGCGATCGCGTGGGCGGACGGATTCTTCAACCCGTGCGTGATCATCTCCGCGAGCTGCTGCTCCTGCTGTTGATCACCGACCGGGTCGGCGCCGGCGCCGACGCCGGTCAGCCCCACGGTGAGCGCGGCGGCCGCCGCGACAATGGCCGCACTCGTACAACTGCGGCGAATACTTTTCTTCATGGTGTTCCTGACATCGTCGAATTCGCTGCCCGGAAAGTCGCCGATCGACGTTTCCGGAATTCGCGAGCAAACGCTACGGAGACAATCGAGCGCGCGGCGACGGTTGTGGTGATGTCTTCATGGGTTCACGAAACTATTCAGGGACCGCCATGAATCCACACAGTCGATTCGTTCGGGGCCGGAGATATGGCGCGAGGGATATGCGAGGGCTTGCGGGAATTCGATGCTCACGGGTCGGACGTGCATTCTTTCCGGCGCGGTCACAGCTGCGACTCGACACCGGAAGTGAGATTCGATCGTGCTTCGGACGGCTCGGATCACTCACCGCGTCTCTGCACTCCGTGCCGGCACCGACCACCCTGCCCGCCGCCGAGGCCACCGATCTCGCAGCGGTCGCGGGATCGGCCACCCCCGAACGCATTTCGCGCGGGGTGGCGATCGATGCCGGTGGCCTGGTACCGATTCCGGCGCGACGCGGCCGGCCACGTGATTCGGAGCGGGCACGAGGCCTGCACCGACCACGGCCCGCCGGGACAACTGGGCACCCTGGACAACTGGACGCCGGGAGGCCGGACGCCGGGACGCCAGGGAGGCCGGGGGATGCCAGCAAGGCCGGGGAGGCCCGGACGCGAGCTTCGCGCCAAAAGTGAGCAGTGGGACAGTTATGCGCGTTCCGCACTCTCGAATTCGCCCGCAGTACGAGCATTTTCACACTTCAGAGCGCTGTCATATACCAGCAGCACGGTCCGCGAATCCGAGTAGAAGGTGAGCGAGGACTCGCATTAATCTTCGATTCCTGGACCGGCGGCAACATGTCGGCGGCCGGACACCACCCGCAGTCGTGACGAGGAGGTCACCCGTGACGATCCGATCAGCGCCGGAAACTTCGATCGCGCACGCCTCGAGCACCGGGCTCATCACCGCCGATGACACCGAACGCCTGGCCGATCTCCTGCTGTCGCATCTGCGCACGAAGATTCATCCCTTCACCGCGCTGCCTCGCCCACTGCTCGACGGGGACGTGAAGGCCGTGATCCGCGTGTGCATGCGGTGGGCGAGCGAACGCGGCAGCGCGCCCGCAACGGCCGACCCGGCGACGTTCTTGCAGGTCGCGGCCGCTCGATGGGCTCGCGCCGACCTGCCGGTCGAGAAGGTGCTGCACGCGATGCACGTCGCGTTCGCGGAAGCCCTCGAGGTTGTCGTCCCGCGCTCGGGCGAGCCGAGTGGCGCCCGCGTCATCGCGTGGACCACGGCCGCGGTGGAGTTGTCCGACCTGTGCACCGGGGCCATCAGCAGGGCGTACGTGCGCGAACTGAAAGCCGCCTCCGGCGACCACCACACCGCCGTGCACACGCTCACCTCGGCGCTGCTCGCCGGGCACGCGAGCTCGAAAGTGGCGCGGGAATGCGGCATTCCGATCGCCGACGAGTACTACGTGCTCGCCGTCCGGGTGGCCCCGCATCCGGACGAGAACCGCCCGGGTCTCGATCGGCACGTGGTCGCCGGCCGCAAGCTGCGCCGCATCCAATCGGCGCTGACCCGCCAATTCCAGGACCGCGCTCTGGCGATGCTGTCGGTGGACGGCGGGACCGTCCTGCTGCCCTCCGGCGTCTGCACCGAACCCGAACTCGCCCGCGCCGTCGAGGTGGTGGCCGACTATGCCGCCGCGCCGGTCACCGCGGTCGTGACCCGATGCGCCACCGAGGCCATCCCCGCCGCTGCGCGGCGAACTCATGAACTTCTCGACACCACCGAATCCCTCGGAATCGGCTCCGGACTACACAAATTCGACGACCTGGCGCTGCAATATCAATTGACCCGCCCCGGAATCGGCCGCCGAATATTGGAAAATCGCATCGCCCCGCTCGACGATCACCCCGAACTTCTGCGAACGCTGCACGTGTTCTTCCAGACCGATATGAATCGGCGGCGTACCGCACGGCAATTGAATATCCATCCGAACACCATCGATTACCGGCTCCGGCGAATCGGTCAATTGACGGGTTTCGACCCTTCCCGCAGCCAAGGTCTGTGGTATCTGCGTTCGGCACTCATCGCCCGCGCCGCCGGTACCCCGTTGACAGCCGCATCGGAGTTCCCGGCTCAGGCGGAACAGCCACGCCGCTCCGCCTGAGCCGGCACGCGCCGGGTGATCAGGCGCCGTGGTCGATGCGCAGCGTCATCAGTTCGGGCCAGATCTGCGACCAGGGACGAATCGGGCCCCAGCACAACGACATCCGGATGCCGTAGTTCACCCAGCTCACGCGCATCACCACACGGTTGCACAAGTTAGCGGTGCGCGATCTCCGGACCGGGCCTGACCGCCGCCGACGTCACCCCTGGGCGGTCGCACTGCCGTCGCCCATGGCGGCGGGATCGTAGGCCAGCAGTTCCCAGCAGTGACCGTCCGGGTCGTCGATCGCCCGGTTGTACAGCCAGCCCATGTCCTGGGCCTCCCGCGGTTCGGTGGCACCCGCGGCCAGCGCCGCGTCGGCGAGGCGGTCCACTTCTTCACGCGACCCGACGGCCAGCGCGTTGATCACCTCGATCGGACCGTCCGCGGTGTCTCGCTTGGTGAAGGTCGCGAATGTCTCGCGCGTCATCAGCTGCACCACGACCGCGTCGGCGAAGACCACCTGGGCGGAGGTGTCCCCGGTGAAGTCCGGGTTGATCGTTCCTCCCATCGCCGTGTACATCTTCTTGCTCGTCTCCAGGTCGGTGACCGGCAGGTTGACGTAGATCTGCGTGAATGCCATGACGTGCCTCCAAAAGTGTTCGGGTGCCGGGCTTCCGGCGTCACCGCACAATTTAGGGGCGCACCTCGACCTCGGTCTTGTACAGGAGCGACAGCATCTCCTCGTCGTCGGCGCGCCGCAGCTGGGACGCCGTGCGGCCGGTGAACCGCGTCAGCGAACGCGCCAGGTGTGGCTGGTCGTGATACCCCGCCCGCTGTGCGACTTCGACCGCCGGCACCCCTTGCCGCAGCAGCAGCACGGCCTGCCTCGCCCGCTCGATCTGCCGGATCGCACCCTGCGTCAGCCCGGTCGCCGCGGCCACCCGCCGCTGCACCGATCGCGGAGTGACCAAAGTGGTGCCATCACCGCGCAACACATCGGTGACCAGCGGATCACGCACCAGCAGTCCGGCGCGAACCAGGCGGTCGATAAAAACGTCGGCATTGTCGTAGGACGGGATTTCCCATTCCTCGCCCTGCAGCACGAACGAGCGGGCCGTGGTGTGCGGACTCGACACCGCGGTGTCGACCAGCCCCGGCACCGGCATCGGCGCGAGAAACGCGCCGTGCCGGAAGATGATTCCGAGCGTTTCCCCCGTACCCGGCCCCAGTTCCACCACCGTGGGGCCGGTCTCGGGTCCGCGGACCGAAACGTGCGTCTGCCCACCGTCGCGCCACACGACCAGCTCCCAGTTCGAATTCGCGACGGACCGCATCCGCGCCGGTACCGCCCCGGCGACCGGCCCGGCCCGATAGACCAGCTCGACATAGGCGGAATCGGACGGGCGCAGCTCGATACCATCGGCCGGTTCGAAGCTCACGGCCAAGAAGCTAACACGGGGCAGGCGCGCCCGAAGCCGGTAATCACGGCCGGCATGCGCAGCCGATCCCGAAGGACAAGGCGTGCGGTCGGTCAGCTTCCGAGGCCGACGCCGAGCAACGCGGTCACGATGCCGACACTGACATCGACGAGCCGGTCTCTGTCGATCGTCAGGTGCGCGTCGATCCATTCCAGGTACACAGCCGTCAGCGCGCCGGCCAACGCGGTGCCGATGGTGGCGAGGGCGGCGTCGCTACTGGCGAACAGTGCCTCGGCGCCACTGCCGAGAAGCGGCGCCACCGCCCGCACCGCCTCGGGTGTGCGCTCGGTGATGTGCCGACGCAGCATGTCGTCGGCCAGCGGCTCCCGCAGCAATACCCGCGCCCGGCGTGGATCCTCCTCGAAGAAATCGGCGCACGCTTCCAGCGCCGCCCGGATCGCCGCCTGCGGATAGGTACCGGGCGTGATTGCCGAAAGTCTTTGCCGCAGTTCGCCTTCGACGCGATCGTAGACGGCGGCGACGAGCGATTCGCGACTGTCGAAACTCTCGTAGAAGTAGCGAGGGCTCAAATTCGCCTGCCGAGTGACCGCGCGCATGGTGACCGCGCCGGCGCCTGCTGTGCCGAGCAGGTCGAAAGCGCAGTCGAGCAATTGCTCGCGACGTTCGCCCGAACGGTCCTGCAGCGTCTGGCCGCGCCAGAGTTTGGGAGCACTCACCGAACCATCCTCGCATCCGCCGCGGACACGTATTGACATCATGTGATTCTACATGAATCATATGATTCACCTTGACCGGCTCGGGATCGCAACGCCGTGAGCGATTCGTCGTTCATCGCGGTACCGAGATTCCTGGTGGTACCCGCCCCCGCTCACAGGAAGCGGCGGTGCATTTGTCGTGGTGAAAGGGTGTTCATGTTCAACGAGGAACAGTTTCAGCAGGCTCTGCGGCAGCCGCGGTTGTCGAAGCCGGTTCCGGAATTCCTCAATTCCAATCGGGCAGTACCGATCCGGGCGATTCCCGAAGCCGAGCTACAAGCCACCACCCTGCAGTGGTTCGAGGACTTCGAGCGCAAACTCGAGCTCTACAAGGCTTCGGCGTCGACGTCAGCTGGCTGATGGAGTGGGCGAAGAAGTACTGGTGGAGCTTCCTGGTGCGGGATATGAGCATCAACGACGAGCTCTACGCGCCCGACATCCGCTACACCGACGTCACAACCTTCGGACGCACCATCGTCGGCATCGACGAATTCGTCGAATACAACTTCGCCTTCTTCGACGCCATCCCCGACTGGCGCTACGACCCGCTCCCCGATCAGGTCTATCTGGATGTGACACCGGAAGGAACCGTGCGCACCGTCATCCGGTACATCGGTAGCGGACACTGGACCGGGCCGCTGCGGCTGTACCCCTACGACGAGTCGGCGCCGGTCATCTACGGCAACGGGCGTTTCATCCAGTGCCCAGCGGTCGACCGCTACCACTTCAACACCGACGGACTCATGGTGGAAGGCGAGACCCTCTACGACTTCCTCGACGCCACCCAGCGCGGCGGCATTCTGCCCCGAGACGACAGCTGGCAGTTCCGGGCACTGATGGCCGCGTCGAAGATCCCCGCCGTGCTGTCCCGATTCGGGAACAAGGCGTAATGGGCGGCCGGGGCGCGGGCCTGTCCAGGCCGTTGACGGGTTTCGGCGTGTTCGCCGTCGTCGCGGTCCTGGTGACCACGACGATCTGGAATACGCTCGCCCGCACCGTCTCCGGCCCCACCAACACCTATTCGGCGACCTTCGGTGACGTCCTCGGACTACAGGCCGGCGACGACGTCCGCGTCGCCGGTGTGCGAGTCGGCAAGGTCGTCACGATCGCGCTCGACCGAAACAACCACGCCACAGTCACATTCATCCTCCAGCGCGGGCAGACCGTCTTCGGCGACACCAGGGCATTGGTGCGCTACCAGAATCTGCTCGGCCAACGGTATGTGGCGCTCGAACCCGGCACCAAGGGCAACCCCGCCCCGCTTCCCGACAACGGTTCGATACCGCTCGAGCAGACCGAGCCGTCCTTCGATATCTCCGGTCTGCTCAACGGTTTCCAGCCACTGTTCGACACCCTGAACACACAGCAGGTCAACGACCTCTCCAACACCTTGATCCAGGCCTTGCAGGGCGACGGCGTATCGCTGAGCAGCTTCATCACCCAGGCAGTCGCCCTCGCCGGCGATTGGCAGCGACGCGACGTCATCCTCGCCGACGTGATCACCCAACTGTCCACGGTCATGCAACGACTGGCCGCACGCGGCGGTGAGTTCGAAACACTGGTCACCCAGACCCGCGCGCTGATCGGCGGCCTCTACGACCAAGGCCAGGCCCTGCAAACCAGCACCACCCGGATCGCGAAGACCACCTCCGCCATGGCCGGCATGTTCACCCAGGTCGAGCCGAAGATCACTGCGGCACAAAATGCGACCACCAACGCCCTCGCCGTCCTGCTGGCCAACGGCGCCGGACTCGACCGCACCGCGGTGGACGCACAGAACATCTTCGCCGACATAGGAAAATTCAGCAGCGACGGCACCTACGGCAACGGCTTCATCTGCAGCCTCGACATCTCCCTCTACGGCGTGCTGCTCCCCCGCGGCCTCATCTCCCAGATCGGCGGAAATTCCCACTCCGCCACCTGCCGCTGACGCACGCTGCGGGGGTGCCGCGGTCGCGCCATTGCCGTCGAGGGTGATGTCGATCAACCGGCGGGCGTGCCGATCTGGTTGCGCTCCAACGTAACCCGTAGTTCCGCGATGGCGCGGACGGCGTCGGGGGAACCGTCGACAATGTCGCCGATCAGCTCGGCGAGGCCGGCCGCGACCGTCTGCTCCGCCGCGTCGAACAGCCGCGCGCCGTCGGCGGTCAGGGCCAGCAGCGAGGACCGGCGATCGGACGGATTCGGTTGCCGCACAACCCATCCCCGTGCCTCCAGACGGTCGACGCCCTTGCTGGTGGCACCGACTCCGATGGCGAATTCGGCGGCGAGGTCGGCCACGCGCGATCCCGGGCGATCACGCAGGAAGCGCAGGAACTCGAACTGTGAGGTGACGATCCCGTGCCGCTCGCGCAGACGGTCGTTGAGGGCGTTGTACAGACGCGTCTCGCACCGCACCAAGTCGGCGAAGAAGCGTGTGAGGTCGACGTCACCGCCCGATTTATATTCCACGGCATATAGTGTAACGGAATCTACTTCCGGGAGGAGCACAACCATGAGTGAGCAACAGCGGGCCCTCGTCGACGCGATGCTGCGGCAGCCGCGGCCCGCGGGCACCCGGTCCGTCGAGGCGCTGCGCACCGGCTTCGCGACGCTGATGGCCCGGATGATCGTCCCGGCCGACATCCACACCGCGCCGACGACGCTCGGCAACCGACCCGCACTGCGGGTCGAGCCGGACGACGAGCCCGGCGCCGCGACGATCCTGTACTTCCACGGCGGCGGCTTCGTCTTCGGCTCCCCGGAGACCGCGCTGTCGCTGACCGGACATCTCGTGGCCAAGACCGGCTTCGCGTCCTACTCCCTGGACTATCGGCTCGCACCCGAGCACCCGTTCCCGGCCGCGATCGAGGACACCCTCGCCGCCTACCGTGCCCTGCTCGACACCGGAATAGATCCTTCGACCATCGCTTTCGCCGGGGACTCGGCAGGCGGCGGCCTCACTGTCACCACCTGTCTGGCCGCCCGCGACGCGGGCCTGCCGCTGCCCGCCGCCATCGTCGCGTTCTCCCCCGGCCTCGACGCCACCCGCACCGGCGACAGCATGCGCACCAAGGAAGACGTCGACCCGATCTTCACCCGGCAGGCCGTCGAACACACCGGAGCTATGTACCTCGCCGGCGCCGACCCGCATCAACCCCTGCTCAGCCCCGCCGTCCTCGCCGACCTCACCGGCTTTCCTCCGATGCTGATCCAGGTGGGCACCAACGAGATCCTGCTCGACGACTCGACCCGCCTCGCCGCGCGGGCGCGGGCGGCGGGAGTGGACGTCATCCTGGACGTCACCGCCGACGTGCCGCACGTGTTCCAGGCCTTCGCGGGCATGCTCGACGAGGCGGACGAGGCGCTCGACCGCGCGGCCCTGTTCCTCACCCAGCACACTCACACCAGAGCACCGGCACACTGATCAGCGAACGATCAGGTCAGCGCAGCCTCACGCAAGACGGCTGCGGTATCAAGGCTTCTCGGCGCCGCCGGATACCTTCTCGTCGATGATGATCCTGCGATGCAACTCGGTGGTCATCTCGTGAATCGCACGGGTGAGTTCGGTATTGGTCTTGAGTTCCAGCTCTTCCTCGGCGAAGTCGTGGTCGGCTTTCAGCTGCTGGAACTCCGCCGCGCGATTCTGCCCGATCATGACGAACGTCGACAAGAAGATCGCCTCCAGCGACACCACGAGCGTCAGTGTCGGCCACGGGCTGTCCTCACAGAGAAGCATCCAACCGGCGAACCCCGCCGTGTGGAGATAGACGAACGGCATCGACCCGGCGAACCGCGTGATCCAGTCGGCCGCCCGCAGCTGCCAGTTGTCTCTCCGCTTGGCCCGGAAGTCGACCACAACGGGATGCTGGTCGCCACGCGGTGGCTGTGACATGGAGAGCTCCTCTGCGAAATCAGGCGATGGCGGCCGCCTCCGAATGCTATCGGCGCCCGGCGAATGCTGTGACTCAGCCAAAAGCTCCGGCCCGGCCGCCGGCAGCCCAGATCGCCGAGTCCGTCGGCATGGGCCCGAACTCGAAATGCTCACCGAAGCCACCGGCAAGCACGTCGCTGAACTCCTCAGCGACGTCCGGGGGGCCATCGAAAAAAGCTGATCACTCTCGTGCGCGTCTGGTTCTTCGAGGGCCGGCTCCTACGTAATTTGAGCTCATGGAAGACGAGACCCCTACACCGAGGATTCCTCCAGAATCCGCCGGTCCGGCCGAACCTTCGGTCCCAGCGTCCTCGTTCGACTTGGCAGCACTTCAGCGCGATCTACGGATCGCGACACGAAGCGGACGATATGCACTGATCACCGCGGTCGCTGCCGCTGTGATCTCGGCTGGGATATCAGCGTGGGCATCCACCAGTGTGAGCAACTCCGAGATGAGCCGACAGGAGCACTTCACCGCAGCTCAGGCGGTGCGGAAGGATCGTCGTGAGGTGTACACGCAGTACGTCACTTCCTTCATGGACCTCGACGGCCAGCTGACGACAATCAGTGCCGCATTGAACGCCCATCCACCGGACCGTGCCGCTATCGCAGCGGAAATGAACAAACTTCCGCAGTTCATGCAATCGCATCTGCGCGCGGAAGCCGCAGTGCGGATCGTGGGCAGCGAGATGGGTCCCCTCCTCGCCCGCCGCGACCGCGCGCTGACAGCCATGCAGGCCGAACCCGGCTCCTCCTTGGCGGTAGTCCGAAGCTACCTCGATGATCATCCGGGTGCACTCACAGACGACGACGAGTGGCGCCGAGTCGCGACCGTAGGGATCACGGCGATCCAGAAGCTCCTGAACGACACCAGCATCGACGAGATCGCTGAACGGGCGCGGGCAGACCTGGGATCTGGATGATTCGATGCCGACGGCGCAGTGAACACATCGGCCCGATTCGTCAGCTACCGCGATAACGGCGGCGCACTACCGTGACCTGGGTCGTGGATCAGCGAATCCGAACACTCTGCTTGTCGGGTGGCTGCCTGGTGTGTTGAAGGGCGACATGTCAGTTC
The DNA here is from genome assembly GCF_001665865.1 of Nocardia sp. 852002-20019_SCH5090214. Taxonomy (NCBI): domain Bacteria; kingdom Bacillati; phylum Actinomycetota; class Actinomycetes; order Mycobacteriales; family Nocardiaceae; genus Nocardia; species Nocardia sp. 852002-20019_SCH5090214. Next base: position 9,994 of record NZ_LZMK01000261.1, read on the forward strand.
GTGCCGAAGGGGTAGGTGGCACCGGAGTTGGTACGTCCGGTTTTCGGTCGTGTGGCAGGGATTCTGTGGTGGCGAATCGCCGTGAAGCGTTGCCGCTCAGGCGTTGTCGTGGTTTGTGGCCGTTCGATGGGGTCGTCCGGGCGCCCAGACGGTGAGAGCGATCGCGGTGATGAGGGTGAGGGCGGCGAGGGTGAGGGCGGTGAGGTGGAGGCCGTGGAGGAATGCGGTGCGGGAAACTTCGAGTAGTGGTTGTGCTCGGGGTCCTACTCGGTCGGCGAGTTGTGTTGTGGCGGCGAGGGAGTGGGCCAGCGGGGTGCGTGCGGGTTCGGGGATGTGTTCGAGGGTGGGGGTGATGGTGGACCGGTACCCGGCGGCGAGGACGGTGCCTGCGATGGCGATGCCGATGGCGGCGCCGATCTCGCGGGCGGCGTCGTTGACGGCGGCGGCGACGCCGTGGTGGTCGGTGTCGGTTTCGGTGATGATGGCTGCGGTGGCCGGTGCGGCGGCCAGGCCGAGACCGAAGCTGATGACCAGCAGTGGAACGAGAACTCCCGGATAGCCGGAGGCGGGTGTTTGTCGGCTCATCAGCAGTAGTCCGGCGGTGAGAGCGATGAATCCTGCCGTGGTGGGCAGACGCAGTCCGTAGCGGGCGGCGAGTCGCGGGGAGAATATCGACAGGGCGACCACGCCGGCGCCCATGGGCAGGACTGCGAGTGCGGAGCCCAGTGGGCTGTAGCCGAGCATCAACTGCAGGTATTGCACGTTGATCAGGAACAGCCCGAAGGTGACCAGGAATTGGATCGTGATCGAGACCGCACCGGCGGAGAATCCGCGCCGGGCCAGCAGCCGCAGTTGCAGCAGCGGTGAGCGCACCCGCAACTCGGTGACGACGAAGGCCACCGCGGCGACCGTGGCCCCGGCCATGGCGGTCAGGATCCAGCGGTCGCCCCATCCGCGATCGCCGGCGGCGATGAGTGCCCACACCAGCATGCCGATCGCGGCGATCGAGGTGATCGCTCCGAGTGGATCCAGCCGAATCGTGGTTGCCGCTCGCGATTCCTGCAGTGAGAACGCTGCCGCGAGCAGTATCACCGCTGCGACCGCGAGTCCGCTGAAGATGGACTGCCACGACCAGTGCTGCAGCAACAACCCGGACCCGACCAGGCCCAGCATGCCGCCGACGCCGGCGAATCCGGCCCACATGCCGATCGCCCGGGGTGCGGACCGCTCGGGGAATCCCGCGGTGATCAACGACAAGGTCGACGGCATCACCATCGCCGCCCCGGCGCCGGCCACCACTCGAGCCGCGATCAGGCCGGCCAGTGCCGAAGTGAACAGCGGAACGGCGGAGGCGATGGCGAATACCCCGAGCCCGGCGATCAGTACCCGGCGGCGGCCGTAGCGATCGCTGATCGAACCCGCGGGCAAGACCAGACAGGCCAGGGCCAGGGTGTAGCCGTCGACGATCCAGGTCGCCTGCACCTGCGTGGCGCCGGTGTCGGTCGCCAGCGCGGGCAGCGCCGTGTAGAGGGCGGCCATCGCGGCGATGACCAAGGCGACCGCCAGGCACGACACGACCACGGTGCGCCACTGACACCCCGACCATCGGAGCACCTGTGTGTCCGCTTCCTGCGTGAGTGACGCCATTCCGGTCTCCGTTCACAGCTCAGCGGCGACTCGGGAGCAAGGCGCCGCGCACAACTCCACCGTGGCGGCGCGGAAGTCTCACGGACAAGACATGCGAACGAAGTCGACACATACGGGCGTGCCCGGCGCGACTCGCTCGTCTCACCACTATCGACCGACGTGTGGTTTTCCCACCGTCCGTCGGCCGGTGTCGTCTCATACTGAGACGATGGGCATGGACTGGCTGCTGGCCACCGATCGGCACGATCGCGCCGCCGACCACATCTACAGCGCTGCCACACACCTGATCATCAGCGCGGGGTTCGACAACCTGACCGTCGATTCCGTGGCCCGGCGAGCCCACTGTTCGCGAGCCACCGTGTACCGCCACACCGGCGGCGTCGCCCACCTGCGCGAAACCGTGCTCGCCCGGGCCGCCACCAGCATCATCGAGAAAGTCGGAGCCGCGATCGCCCGCCGCAGCGGCACCGACCGTACCTACACCGCGCTCACGGTCGCGTTACGCGAGGCCCGAGCCGAACCGGTCGTCACCGCGTTCCTGGGATCCGAGCACGGTCCCCGCGCTGTCACCGGGTTCTCCGAATCACCCGCGCTGATCGCGCTGGTGGCCGACCTGTTGGGCACCGACCCCGACGACGCGCTCGTCGCGACCTGGTTCATACGAACCATGGTCTCGATGCTGCTGTGGCCGGCCCACCCCGACACCGAAACACAACTGCTGCAACGATTCCTGATCCCCAGCCTCGATGCCCCGCCCCGCGAGGCACCACCGGCGACAGCTCACGGCACGAGTGTCTCCGGCGCGGCACCGGGCAAATAGTCGTAACCCGTTACGCGGACGATCCCGAATTCTCTGCGCAGCAACGGTTTTCGCTCACTACAGCGGCGCGTACACACATGCGTTCGCTGCCGCCTCGGCCGGCCGAGGCGGCCACGACAAAGTGGGCACCTGGCCCACCGCAGAGGAAGATCCGATCAGCTCGCTGCAGAAGATTTCAGCGATGGGCCGCACGAAAATGTCAGCGGAACGCTGTGTTCCGACCACGTCCGAACCGGCGGTTGTGGCTGCTACGGTGCCGGGCCGTGCGCGATATCGTGGTGCGACATCGGTTCCGATATCCGGAAGAGGGCGGCAGTCGAGGTGAGGCGGGTGAACCGGCGCGAGTTCTTCGGTATGGCCGGCGTGGCGGTAGCAGCCGGGGGCGCAGCAGTGGTGGCGGGATGCAGCCGGTCATCAGGACCGGGCGAGGCTGATTACACGCTGCGTATCGGTCGGGGGCAGGTGGAGGTGGCGCCCGGTCGTTCGGTGCCGGCCACGCTGTACAACGGGCAGTTCCCGGGCCCGCTGCTGCGGTTCGCCGAGGGAAAACCGGTGGTGGTCGACGTCCACAACGACACCGGCACCCCGGAACAGCTGCACTGGCACGGCCAGACGGTGCCGGTGGAAGTCGACGGCTCGGGCGAGGAGGGCACACCGTTCATCCCCGCGCACGGGATGCGGCGGTTGTCGTTCACGCCCGGTCCGTCGGGCCTGCGGTTTTATCACACGCACCTGATCGCCGGCGCGAACCTGGAGTTGGGCCAGTACAACGGCCAGGTCGGACCCGTTACATCGAGCCGAAGCAGAATCCCGGTGCCTACGACCGGGAAGTCATCCTCACCCTCAAGGAGTTCGGTCCCACACTGAGCCAGGACGGGGACATGGCCGCGAACTTCCTGGCCGGTGAACCGCTCGCGGACCTGCGCGATCGAGGCGAAGCGGCGATGGCGGCCTCGCTCGCGTCGGGCCGCCCGCACGGGTACGAGGTCGGCTACGACACCTTCACCATCAACGGCCGCATGCTCGGCCACGGCGACCCGATCCGGGTCAAGGAGGGCGAACGGGTGCTGCTGCACGTGGTCAACGGCAGCGCGACCGAGAACCGCAGCCTCGCGCTGCCCGGGCACACCTTCACCGTGCTGGCACTGGACGGCAACCCGGTGCCGAACCCGGCGCGGGTGCCGGTGCTGTGGCTCGGTGCCGCCGAACGTGTCTCGGCGGTGGTGGAGATGACCAACCCCGGCGTCTGGATACTCGGTGACCTGTCCGACGACGACCGCGCCAACGGCATGGGCATAGTCGTCGAATACGCCGGCCGCGCCGGTGAGCCGCAGTGGGCTCCGCCGCCGCCGTTCACGTGGGACTATCGCCTGTTCACCCGGCCCGCCGCGAGCACGGCGTCGCCGGATCAGCAGATCGAGCTGCTGATCGAGAAACGCAACGCCGACCGTGACGCGTTCAACGTGTGGACTCTCAACGGTGCCGCGTTCGACATGAACACCGGCGCACCGGCGTTCGACTTGGCGCGCGGACGCCGGTATCGGTTGCTATTCCGCAATGCCACCGACGACATCCATCCGATTCACCTGCACCGCAATACCTTCGAGGTCACTCATATCGCCGGGACACCGACCGCGGGGTTGCACAAGGATGTGGTGATGCTCGGCGGCTACCAGGAGATGGCGATCGATGTCGTCGCCGACGAAACGGGGGCGTCGCTGCTGCACTGCCACCAGCAACTGCACATGGACTACGGGTTCATGGCCTTGCTGCGCGTGAGCTGAGCACGCCGGGCCGGCATCGCATCCAGTGACCCGGGGCCAAGCCCGACCCACAGCAGAACACCAACCCGAGCAGCATCGTGAAACCGGTGCGGGCGCGTGCTGCGGTCACGGCGTAGATCCGCCCTGCACCCATCGGTGCGGCTACACCCCAGGGGTATGCCGCCACGGGTTCCAGGATTCACTCGCCATTTCGTCACCGGTCGCCGACCCCACGCACAATCCGGCGGCGAAGCACACATTTGTCATCATGCGTCCCCAACCCTGGAGGTGATGCGGTAAAACTATTGGCGCAGACCTTCTTTCAGCTGGCCAGCCGCGATAGTGGGCCAACGGCTGGGGCAGGAATGTGGCGGCGGGCCAGTGTGCGGTCTGTTCGCCAGGTCGGGGCACACAGACGCGAACCATGCGGGTGTTCGCGCCGCGCAGATCTGGAGAACAGATGTTCACGATGGAAACCGCCACCAAGTACGTCACCGGCCTCATCGAGTCCACCGGCGCCGCACTGGCCACCGACTTCGACGTTCCCGCCATCGTCGACACACTGCACCGCCTGGTCGAGGACTGGGACTTCGACATCATCGACCGGCGCACCTTCTGGGCCGTAGTCGCCACCCACATCCTCGTGCCTCGCGCCAACTCCGCGACTCACACCGGCTCCCCCGTTGCGTCGCTCGCTCTCGTGAAGGATCCGATGCCGGTCACTCAGTGACCCCAGCCAGGGTGATCACGCCGACCGGCCAGCCGGCGTGACCACCCTCGCTGGGCCGCCGCGAGCTCTAGCTCCTCCCGTGTAGCCCGGTGCTTTCACCTCCACACTGCCCCTGCGGAGACGTCGGACCACTGCCGGCCATCGTGACGGTCCGGCGGCACAGCTTCCCGTTCGCCCACACGATCGATGACCGTCTCCTACGGTCGGCCACAGGGCCCCGGCGGACCGAGCCGCCGGGGCCCTCATTCGCGCCTGCAGCACCCGCCGCTACGCGAGCGTGAATCCGGTGCCGCCGTTGCCGATGTAGATCAACTCCACACCCTGAGTGTGGTCACCCGGGATCAGTGACCCGAACACCCCGCTGCGGGGGTGGCTGCCCGGTGCCGGTATGCCGAACTATCAAAACGTGTCGAATAGGTCGTCGGTACTGGGCCGAGCTTTGAGGGTCGTGTTGGTCAGTTCGTGGTGTATGTGGGGAGCAGTTCGGCGATGAGTTGTTCGATGTGGGTGCGGATTTGGTCGCGGATGGGTCGGACTGCGTCGATGCCGAGGCCGGCGGGGTCGTCGAGTTTCCAGTCGCGGTAGTCGACGCCGGGGAAGTAGGGGCAGTTGTCGCCGCAGCCCATGGTGATGACGATGTCGCTGGTTTGGACGGTGTCGGGGGTGAGGATTTTAGGGGTTTGGGCGGTGATGTCGATGCCGATCTCGGCCATGGCTCGGATTGCGGCGGGGTTGATCGTGTCGGCGGGTTCGGTTCCGGCAGAGCGGACTTCGACGCGGTTGCCGGCGAGGTGGGTGAGGAAGCCTTGGGCCATTTGCGAGCGTCCGGCGTTGTGGACGCAGACGAACAGGACGCTGGGGGTGGATGCCATGACGGGGCAGAGCCTTTCGAACGTTGGTTAGTTGGTGAGGTCGAGGTCGGCGATGAGGGCGCGGACGCATTCTTCGATGGCGTCGCGGATGTCGCGGATTGTGGCGGGGTCGGCGCCGGTGGGGTCGGGCAGGTCCCATTCCTCGCAGCGGCCGCCGAGGATGGTGGGGCAGGCGTCGCCGCAGCCCATGCTGATGACGATGTCGGCGGCGTGCACGATTTCCTCGGTCCAGGGTTTGGGGACTTCCCGGGTGATGTCGATACCGACTTCGCTCATGGTGTCGATGACGCCTTGTTCGATGCGGTCGCCGGGGGTGGTGCCGCCGGACCAGCCGGTGGCGCGGTCACCGGCGAAATGGGTGAAGAATCCGAGTGCCATCTGAGAGCGTCCGGCGTTGTGGGTGCACAGGAACGACACCGCGGGTGCTCCGGTGCCGGGGTGGCCTTCGATTTTGGCCAGCGCACGTAGGCGTTGGCGGGCGAAGCGTTCGGCCAGCGGCGGCAGGTAGCTGACGACGGTGGCGCGGGCGGCGAGTTCGTCGTAGGAGGAGTGCAGGAACCGGTCGATCACGGTGCGCTCCGGGCGGTGGTGAGTTCGGTGTGGAGGGAGTTGACGCGGTCGGCGATGTCGTCGCGGATCAGGCGCATGCGGTCGATGCCGTCGATGCCGCGGTGGGAGGGTTCGTCGGTATCCCACACCAGGATCCGCACCCCCGGCGGCGGGTCGAGGCGGGCTTCGCGGCCGAGGATTACCACGGTGTCGATGCGAGCGAGCAGCTCGGGATCGACAGGTTTGGGGTGTTCGTCACCGACCTCGACAACTGCTTCGGCGAGCACCTGCACCGACAGCTGATTCAACGCGGAGCCGGGGTCGGTTCCGGCGGAGTGAACCTCGATCGTGTCACCGGCGTGGTGGCGCAGGAGCGCGGCGGCCATCTGCGATTTGCCGCTGTTGCGCACGCACACGAACAGCACCGACGGCACCGGCAGGTCGTCGGTCACCGCGAAACCCCTTCGGCCACATCCGCGGCGGCTGTGTCGGTGCGGAAGAGGCGGTTGCGCAGGGCGAGGGAGACATAGACGAGGCCGACGAGGACGGGGACTTCGATCAGCGGGCCGACGACTCCGGCGAGGGCTTGGCCGGAGGTGGCGCCGTAGGTGGCGATCGCGACGGCGATGGCGAGTTCGAAGTTGTTGCCCGCGGCGGTGAACGCGAGGGTAGTGGTGCGTTGGTAGCCGAGGCCGATCGTGCGGCCGTAGAGGTAGCCGCCGCCCCACATGATCGCGAAATAGGCGAGCAGCGGCAAAGCGATCCGCGCGACATCCCATGGCCGGGAGGTGATCTGGTGGCCTTGCAGGGCGAACAGGATCACGATCGTGAACAGCAGCCCGTAGAGGGCCCAAGGCCCGATCCGCGGGAGGAGTTTCGACTCGTACCAGTCGCGGCCGCGGGCTTTCTCGCCGAGGCGGCGGGTGAGGAATCCGGCGACCAGTGGGATGCCGAGGAAGATCAGTACCGATTTCGCGATCTGCCACGGCGAGGTGTCGATCGTGGTCTGCTCCAGGCCGAGCCATCCGGGCAGGACCGACAGGTAGAACCAGCCGAGCACGGCGAACATGACGACCTGGAAGATCGAGTTCAGCGCCACCAGGACGGCGGCGGCTTCGCGGTCGCCGCAGGCGAGGTCGTTCCAGATAATCACCATCGCAATACATCTGGCCAGGCCGACGATGATGAGCCCGGTGCGGTATTCGGGCAGGTCCGGCAGCAGCAGCCACGCCAGCGCGAACATCAGCGCGGGCCCGATCAGCCAGTTCAGGATCAGCGAGCCGATGAGCAGGCGGCGATCACCGGTCACGGAGTCGAGGCGGTCGTAGCGGACCTTGGCCAGCACCGGATACATCATGACCAGCAGCCCGATCGCGATCGGCAGGCTGATCCCGTCCACCTCGACCGCCGACAACCCATCACCGAGTCCGGGGATCAGGCGCCCGAGTAGCAGGCCCGCGGCCATGGCGACGCCGATCCAGACGGGCAGGAACCGGTCCAGGGTGGACAGTTTGCCCACCACGGCGGGGTGGGCAGCCTGTTGGGTGGTGCTCACGCGGTCATCTCCAATCCGGCCTGGCGGCCGAGGACGAGCGACAGCCGCTCCAGCGCTTCGGGCACGATGCGGTAGTAGACCCAGGAGGCGCGGCGTTCGCTGGTGACCAGCCCGGCCTCGCGCAGCACCTTCAGGTGATGCGAGATGGTCGGTTGGGTGACGTCGAGACCGTCGGAGACGTCACACACGCACGCTTCCCCGCCGGCGCGTGCGGCGATCGCCGAGAGCACGCGCAGCCGCACCGGGTCGGCGAGGGCTTTGAACATCACGGCCAACTCGGCGGCTTCGCCGCTGGTCAGTGCACGGCCGATGGTTTCTGTGGCCTGGCATCCGGCCTGTTCGGCGCCCGGCGCCGTGACATCCACCCGTTGATTAGACACACATCGATATTGACCGAGATCGATATCGAGGGCAAGTGAACTCTGGGTGACACCTCCGGGCACCAGGACGCGGTTACCCGGCTGCGGTGCGGGCGGGGCGGGTGAGTGCGGCGAGTGCGGGGATCCCGACGGGTTCTTCGGCGAGTGCGGGGATGACCGCGTATCGGTCGGTGTAGGTGGTGGCCTTGTGGATCTGGTCGAGTTCGGCGGCGGCGCGGCGGCGCAGCAGCGGGTCGGTGGGTGCGGCAGCGGCGAGGCTGTTGTCGATGACCCACGCCCACGGGTGGATGCCGGCGCGTTCGAGGTCGGCTTGCAGCTCTGCGGCCTCGAGGACCGGGGTGGTTTCGGGCAGGGTGATCAGCAGAACTTTCGTGGCCTCAGGGTTTTGCAGCCGCATCAGCGGGGTGACGAATCGGGTGCCCGGCGCCATCTGGCGCACGATGTCGCGATGGTAGGAGCCTGTGGCGTCGAGCAGCAGCAGCGTGTGGCCGGTGGGGGCGGTGTCGATGACGACGAACCGGCGCCGGGATTCGGCGATGACGTGTGAGAACGCTTGGAAGACAGCGACTTCGTCGGTGCACGGTGAGCGCAGATCCTCGGCGAGCGCGGCGCGAGCGGCCTCGTCGAGGCCCGCGCCCTTGCCGGCCATGACCCGGGCGCGGTAGTCGGCGACCGCGCGGGCGGGATCGATGCGCGAGACCTGCAGGTGTTCCAGGCTCCCGGCGACGGTTTCGGTGAGGTCGCCGGCGGGGTCGGTGGTCGACAAATGCACATCGTGGCCGCGCTCGGCCAGCGCGACAGCAACCGCGGCGGCCACGGTGGTTTTACCGACCCCGCCCTTGCCCATGCACATGATCAGGCACGGTCCATCGCGTTCGATCTGCTCGATCAGCCCGGCCAGCG
>NZ_LZMK01000262.1:0-43832 GCF_001665865.1 Nocardia sp. 852002-20019_SCH5090214
CGCGGCCGGCTTCACATCGTCGGTCTTGTGGCCACCGGCGGAGGTGATGGCGGCGAAAGCGGCGAGGGCCAGGGTGGCTGATCCGGCGGTACGCGCGACCGCCTTGGCTCTACTGCTTGTCGTGGTCTTCGACATTCGATGTTCTTCCCTACTGTGTGTCGGCCTCGGTGGCCTGCGGCAGGCAGCACTGGACCAGGGCGGGCCCCTGTGGGACTCACCTCGCGCACTGCATGCTTTTTTCGGATGACGATCCGGCTACTGACTCAGACTCGCGTCTGACAACCAACGAGGTCACAGGATGGTTGCGGTAGGTAAACGTAAACTGAACTGAAAATGAACAGACGGCGCGCCTACTCGCGTTTCGCATCGATTGCAACTTGCTATATAGCGCTGACCTGGGAATCCATGCCTCACGGGCACGTGCTGCGCATCACAGAAAAATAACGAGTGTCGTTGCGTTTGAGGGTGTTTTGTCCGCTTTTTTGAGCCTTTGGCAACTGTTCGGTAACGATCGATAACGCTTCGTAACCCCCGCCGTGATGCAGTCGATAGTCAAGGTTTGCGGACCGATCGGTTGCCCTCGGAGGGAGTCCGCGGGCGGCGCGGCACGGTGAACGGCCGGCAGATCCGGCGCCCGCGCCCCGGGGCACGTGGAAACGCGATCACCCGGCTCGCGTGCGCGGCCGGGTGATCGTGGCGAACTGTGCTGTTGGGCGAACTCGGCAGTTGGCTGCCGAACGGGATCAGTGTGTGGGCAGACCCGCCCCGCTGAGGAAGCCGAGCAGATCATGGCGGGTGATGACGCCGATCGGCTTGCCGTCCTCGACGACCATCAGCGCGTCGGTGGATTCCAGCGCCTTGGTCGCCGCCGACACCGGCTCGCCGGAGCCGATCAGCGGGAACGACGGGCTCATATGCTTCGACACCGGATCGGTGAGATGCGCCCGGCCCTCGAACACCGCCGACAGCAGATCGCGCTCGGTGACGCTGCCGGCCACCTCGCCGGCCATCACGGGCGGTTCGGCGCCGACCACCGGCATTTGCGAGACCCCGTATTCGCGCAGAATCTCGATCGCGTCGCGCAGCGTCTCCTGCGGATGGGTGTGCACCAGATCCGGCAGCGCGCCGGACTTGCCGCGCAGGACGTCGCCGACCGTCGGCTCGGTGGTGCTGCCGTCGAGCCGGGTCTGCAGGAAGCCGTAGGAGCTCATCCAGTTGTCGTTGAAGATCTTCGACAGGTAACCGCGGCCACCGTCGGGCAGCAGCACCACCACGACCGCGTCCGGATCGCGCTCGGCCACCCGCAGCGCCGCGACCACCGCCATACCGCAGGAACCGCCCACCAGCAGCCCCTCCTCGCGCGCGAGGCGGCGGGTCATCTCGAAGCTGTCGGCGTCGGAGACGGCGATGATCTCGTCGGGCACCGACGGGTCGTAGGCCGAGGGCCAGAAATCCTCGCCGACGCCCTCGACCAGATACGGCCGGCCGGTGCCGCCGGAATAGACCGACCCCTCCGGATCGGCGCCGATGACCTTGACCTTGCCGCCGGACACCTCTTTCAGATACCGGCCCGCACCGGTGATGGTGCCGCCGGTGCCCACACCGGCCACGAAATGGGTGACCGTGCCCTCGGTGTCGCGCCAGATCTCGGGACCGGTGGTCTCGTAGTGGCTGGCCGGGCCGCCCGGGTTGGAGTACTGGTCGGGCTTCCACGCACCCGGGATCTCACGGGTGAGGCGGTCCGAGACGCTGTAGTAGCTGTCCGGATGCTCCGGCGGCACCGCGGTCGGGCAGACGACCACCTCGGCGCCGTAGGCGCGCAACACGTTGCGCTTGTCCTCGCTGACCTTGTCCGGGCAGACGAAGACGCATTTGTAACCGCGCTGCTGGGCGACCAGGGCCAGCCCCACCCCGGTGTTACCGGAGGTCGGCTCCACGATGGTCCCGCCCGGCTTCAGCAATCCCTGCTCCTCGGCGGCGTCGATCATCTTCACCGCGATGCGGTCCTTGGAGCTGCCGCCCGGGTTGAGATATTCGATCTTCGCGGCCACCACCCCGGAGTTCGGGCCCACCACAGAGTTCAACCGAACGAGCGGGGTATTTCCGATCAGGTCGACGACGTGGTTCGCGATACGCATAGCTACATCGTCGCAGAGCCGGGCGGACGACTTGCGTTTGGTACGGCGAGCGCTGCGTTTGATCCAGCGAGGCGATAACGCTGCGGTTAGTATGCGGGGCGTGAGGATGCCGAAGACAGCTCGCGCCGCCGCCGTCGTGGCCGCGACCGTCGGGGCCGTGACCACCATCGCGTCCGCCTCGGCCAGCGCACAGACCGTCGAATTCCCCCAAACGCCGAGTGTGTTCTACGGCGGATTGTGCGGGGGCAATATCCGGACCTGGGTCGATACCAGTCCCGACTGGCCGGGGCGGGCGGTGTTCAACGTCCAGGCCCTGGCGATCCAGGGTGTGGGCCCGGGACAGTATCCGCTGGCCCCGCTGTGCAACGTCGACACCACGGTCGCGTGGCGCAACACCAACACCGGGGCGGCCGGCGAGTACCGGTTGAACGTCGTCTCCGGTATCTACGGCAGCATCCTGTACGCGGAGTTCCAGAACACCGGACCGGGTCATATCGAGGTCACGGTCACCACCAACAACCTCAACATTCCCGCACACGGCGCATTCGACGTTTTCTGACCCGCACCGGACCCGTCCCTGGTCGGCGCGTCACACGCGCCGCATAATCGGTAGGACCGGACCGGGAGCGCCCCCTGCGGCCACACCGGATTCGCACCGCCGCGGGCGCGAAGCCCGCCGCGGAGGGTCCGGTCGGTGACAGCGTCGGACGCGAGACGGGAGGTTGGCGGGTGGCTTCCAGGACGTGGCGAACCGTCGCGGCGAGCGCGGCCGCCGGGGTGGCGGTCGGCTCGGGGGCGGGCACCGCGGGCTGGGCGACCTACCGCCTGCTGATGTCACAGGCCCGCGCGGCGCGCACCGTGATCGGCCGCGACACCTCCAAGCCTCCGGAGGCCGACGGGGTGTACACCCGCGAGTGCGGGGCCCCGCAACCGTGGCGCGCGGGCGTGCCGTTCGACCTGCATCTGATGATCTTCGGCGATTCGACCGCCGCCGGAGTGGGCTGCGCCGACGCCGAACAGGTACCCGGCGTCCTGGTGGCCCGCGGTCTGGCCGATGCCACCGGATGGCGAATTCGCTTGAGTACCAAGGCGATATCCGGAGCCACCTCGAAGGGGCTGGCCGGACAGGTCGACGCCATGTTCATCGCGGGCCCGCCGCCGGACGCCGCGGTGATCCTGGTCGGCGCCAACGACGTCACCAAGAAACATTCGATCTGGCGTTCGGCGCAGCGGCTGCGGCACGCGGTCGGACGCCTGCACGAGGCGGGCGCCGTCGTGGTGGTGGGTACCTGCCCGGATCTCGGCACCGTGGCCGCGATCCCGCAGCCGTTGAGCACGGTCGTGCACCGCTGGAGCGCGCGGCTGGCCCGAGCCCAGGTCGGTGCGGTCCGTTCGGCCGGTGGCACCCCCGTCGCGATGGGCGATCTGCTCGGCCACGACTTCCGCAGCACCCCGGAGGTGCTCTTCTCCGCCGACGGGTTCCATCCCTCGCCGGCCGGGTACGCGTTGGCGGCCCGGCATCTGCTCCCGGCACTGCTGCGCGAACTCGATGAACGGGATCAGTCCCGACCGGGTGTTCCGAGCCACACGGCGGCGACGTAGATTCGGGGTTGAATTTGTCGTACCCCTGTACCGAAACGGTCGGCTGACCGATTCGGCGACCTCGATATAAGGAGTCCTCATGCCAGAGGCCGTCATCGTTTCGTTCGCCCGCTCCCCCATCGGCCGCGCAGGCAAGGGTTCGCTGGTGACCATGCGTCCCGACGACCTCGCCACCCAGATGGTCCGCGCTGCCCTGGACAAGGTTCCGGCGCTGAACCCCGCCGACATCGACGATCTGATGCTCGGCTGCGGACAGCCCGGCGGCGAGGCCGGATTCAACATGGCCAAGGTGGTCGCCACCCAGCTCGGCTACGACTTCCTGCCCGGCGTGACCCTGAACCGGTACTGCTCGTCGTCGCTGCAGACCACCCGGATGGCGCTGCACGCCATCAAGGCCGGTGAGGGCGACGTGTTCATCTCCGCCGGTGTCGAGACCGTGTCGCGGTTCCCGAAGGGCACCTCCGACGGCTGGCCGGACACCCACAACGAGAAGTTCGCCGAGGCCGAGGCCCGTACCGTCAAGCGCGCCGAGGGCGGCTCCGGCGGCTGGACCGACCCGCGCGAGGGTGGCGATCTGCCCGACGTCTACATCGCGATGGGCCAGACCGCCGAGAACGTCGCCCAGTTCACCGGCATCTCCCGCGAGGACCAGGACCACTGGGGCGTGCGCTCGCAGAACCGCGCCGAGGAGGCCATCAAGGCCGGCTTCTTCGAACGTGAGATCACCCCGGTGACGCTGCCCGACGGCACCGTCGTCTCCACCGACGACGGCCCGCGCCCCGGCACCACCTACGAGAAGATCTCGCAGCTCAAGCCGGTCTTCCGTCCCGACGGCACCGTCACCGCCGGTAACGCCTGCCCGCTCAACGACGGTGCCGCGGCGCTGGTCATCATGAGCGACACCAAGGCCAAGGAGCTGGGCCTGACCCCGCTGGCGCGCATCGTGTCCACCGGTGTGTCCGGTCTGTCGCCGGAGATCATGGGCCTGGGCCCGATCGAGGCCGTGCGCAAGGCGCTGAAGATCGCCGGCAAGACCATCGACGACATCGACCTCTACGAGATCAACGAGGCCTTCGCCGTGCAGGTGCTGGGCTCGGCTCGTGAGCTGAACATGGACCTGGACAAGCTGAACGTCTCCGGCGGTGCCATCGCCCTCGGCCACCCGTTCGGCATGACCGGCGCGCGCATCACCGCCACCCTGATCAACAACCTGCAGACCCACGACAAGCAGTTCGGTCTGGAGACCATGTGTGTCGGCGGTGGCCAGGGCATGGCCATGGTCATCGAGCGCCTGAGCTGATCTCCCCCGCCTCTCCGACAATTCAGCGGACGAGTGGGTGCCGCGAGATTTGCGTTGCGGGGCGGCGGTGAGTGCTGAGGTGGCCTCTGGGCGTGCCCGATGAGTTACCCATGTTCTGACGAAATCAGTCGGCCGGTCCGCACCGAAAGGTGGGGACCGGCCGATTCGCGTTTTGGCCCGGCGGCCCGGATTCGGCGCGCATTACCTGGCGGGTAATCGTTCTCCGGCCTCCGGCGCGGAAATATCAATGGCGTCAACACAACTCGGTTCGAGGAGTTCGAGATGCCTGCCTACGCTGTGGCCCACCTGCACGATGTGGGTGTCAACGCCGAGATCGTGGAGTATCTGCGCCGGATCGACGGGACGCTGGCGCCGTTCGGCGGGAAGTTCATCGTGCACGGCGGCCGGCAGCTGGTCGCCGAAGGGCCCACGGATGCCGTCGCGATCGTCATCGAATTCCCGGATTACGAGGCGGCACAAGCCTGGTACGCCTCGCCGGAATATCTGGAGATCCTGCCGCTGCGACTGAACAACGCGGGCGGAGTCGCGGTTCTGGCCGATCACTGCGGTGACGACCACGTCGCCACCGATGTGCTCCCGGCCGAACTGCTCGCCTGAATGTCGCCGCGGCGCACGGCCCGCGCGCGGAGATCTCCGACACCTCCGAAACGCGACGAGGTGGCTGCCGGTGTGGCAGCCACCTCGTCGGTGTTCGGGCCCGCTGTCGGGCGCGGGATCAGTCGTTCTGCAGATAACTCAGCAGGCGCAGGATCTCCAGGTACAGCCAGACCAGGGTGACGGTCAGGCCCAGGGCGACGCCCCACGCGGCCTTCTCCGGCGCACCGGCGCGGATCAGCTGGTCGGCGGCGTCGAAGTCGAGCAGGAAGCTGAAGGCCGCGATCGCGATGCAGACCAGGCTGAAGATGATCGCCACGGTGCCGCCGTCGCGCAGGCCGAAGCCGCCGGGGGTGAAGAAGGCGGCGATCAGGTTGCCCAGCATGAGGACGATCACACCGATCATGGCGCCGACGAGCATGCGGGTGAAGCGCGGGGTGACCCGGATGGCTCCGGTCTTGTAGACCACGAGCATGCCGAAGAACACACCGAAGGTGCCCAGTACCGCCTGGGCGATCAGACCGCCGCCACCGACGCCACCGAATTCCACATTGGTGAACATGAACGACAGCGCGCCCAGGAAGAAGCCTTCGGCGGCCGCGTAGCTCAGCACGATGGCCTTGTTGTCCTGCTTGCGGCCGAAGGTGGCGACCATGACCAGCACGAAGCCGACCAGACCACCGACGATCACGAACAGCGGGGCCAGCGCGTGGTTGGCCGCGGTCGCACCGTAGGCGATGATCGCGGCGATGGTGACGACGCCGAGGGTGATGCCGGTCTTGGTGACGACATCGTCGATCGTCATCGGCCGGGTGGCCGGCGCCTGCTGATACGGCTGCTGGACACCGTACGGGCTCTGCTGTCCGTACTGCGCGAACTGCCCGGCGCCCGCTGCCGCCGAACCGAATCCCGCGTATCCACCGCCCTGTTGTTGCGGCAAATTTTTGAAGATCGGGTTACTTGTGGTGCGCAAGGTCCCGTGCCTTTCCGAAGTAGCGGTCCACGTCCGTCGTGTCCGTCTGAGTATCCAACGATCCGCTCCGGGAGCAAGTTCCCGAACCGGACATCAAATCGGACATATCAGACTGTACTGCCCGTAATCTACTCCCGCCGGGCGGTGTGCAGGCCACACACGGACCGAGTCACGGTGAATTTGCGATTACGCCCGACCACATCGGTCTTGCCGACCAGGCGGTCCATGACGCCGCGATAGTTGAGATGGCTGTTGTATACGGTCCACAGCTCCCCGCCCGGGCGCAGCACCCGCCCGGTTTCGGAGAACATCTTGATCGCCGAGCCGGTGTGCACCGCGGCGCCGACATGGAAAGGGGGGTTGCACAGCACCAGATCGGCGCTGTGGTCGCCCACCGCCGCCATCGCGTCGTCGCGGACCACGGTCACCCGATCGCCGACGCCGTTCGCGGCGGCGGTGGCCCGGGCCGAGGCGACCGCGGCCGCGGACTGATCGGTTCCGACCACCGTGATGTGCGGGCGCGCCTTGGCCAGGGCCGTGGCGAGTATGCCGGTGCCGCAGCCGAGATCGATCGCCTCGCGCGCGTCGGGTTTCATCCGATCGAGGTGTTCGAGCAGGAAGCGGGTGCCGATATCGAGCCGCGGCCCGGAGAAGGCCGCACCGTGCGCCACCACCTGCAGGGCGAGTTCGTCGAGGTGGTCACGCAGCGGAAACTGCGGCGCTCCCGGCGTTTTCGGCCCGGTCGCCGTGATCGTCCGCGACTTCTGCCGGCCCCGGCTGGCCTGCACACTCGAAAAGTATTCCGCCAGTACGTCGTTCATCGCCGGCGTCAGATGCTTGTCGCGCCCCCCGGCGATCACGGTGACCTCCGGATCAGCGTATCGCGCGATCGTCTCGGCGATCTCGGCGAGCCCGGACAGCATGCGGGGTAATCGCAACAGCACGACGCCGACCCCCTCGAGCAGTTCCGGGCCGAGATCGTGCGAGGTGTAGCGGTCGGCCAGATCCATCGCGCGGGCATTGTTGGCCAGCGCCTGTTCACCGGTCAGCAGATCCTGGTGGACGCGGATGTCGCGCACATCGTGCGCGACCGCCGCGCCGAGAGTCAGTGCGCCGTAACAGTCGTCGATCACCGCGACCCGCCCCGGTCCGGCCGCCGCGAGCACATCCGCGGCCGTGTCGAGGATCAGTCGGTCCGCCGCGTCGACGGCGTAGAGGTTTACCGCTTCCACATCCGGATAGCGCCGCAATCGGCTCAGTATGTCGTCGACCTCCAGCATTCCTACAGTGTGCTAGACCGTTGCCGTGTCGTCACCACGACCCCTGGCGCCCGACGGCATACCATCGGCCCCATGCGTAACAGGCTGGCATTGACGATGGTCGCCGGGCTCGTACTGCTGGCGGGTTGCTCGGACGGCGACTCCACTCCGGCCACTCGAACGCCGATGCCGCCCACGACCGGGGCGGTCACGGCGACCACGGAACCCGATCAGGCGCCGCCCTCGGGAACCTCACCGCAGCAGGCCGACCCGGCCACCGACACCCGGCTCACCGTGACCGATGTGCGCATCGGCCACCACGACGGTTACGACCGGGTGGTGTACCAGTTCGGCGGCACCGGCGGGGCGCCCGGATGGAATGTGCGATACACCGATCGCGCGGTGCAGAACGGCAGCGGCCGGGAACTGCAGATCGCCGGCACCTCCATCCTCGAGGTGCAGATCCTGGGCACCGCCTATCCCTGGGACAGCGGGGTGGCGCCCTACAGCGGCCCGAACCCGGCCACCGATCCGAGCGCGCCGGGCATCGCCGGTGTCTACGGGGCCCAGGATTACGAAGGCACCACACAATCGTTCATCGGCGTGAACGCCGACCGGCCGCCGTTCTCGGTGACCGCCCTGGACCGGCCCGTGCGATTGGTCGTGGACATCGCGACCGGATGATCTTCGCCACCCATACCGCCCGGGGGTAACCGAGGGATGCGTAGAATGGGGCCGTGCTCGCCATGGGTCGCCTCCGTCGCGCGCCCGGATTCGTCCGGGTGCTCGGTGTGCTGACCCTGCTGATCGGCGTCGCCGTCATGCACGCGGTGGTCTTCTCCACCGGGCACGCGATGGCCGCCGCCGTCGAGCCGGCGGTAGCTTCGCCCGCTGTCGCGAATTCGCTTGCCGCCCCGGGTATTTCGCCGATGCCGCACGGCAGCCACTTCCCGGCCGTCACAGCACCCGGAGGAGTCGCGGCGGCCGCCCGAAACGAGCAAGCCCCGGCCGCGGACCGATCGCAGGCCGCGCCGATGCGCACCGCCGCGATAGCCGACGGTTCCGACTGTGACGGCTGCACCACCCACGCCGGTATGCACGCCTGCGTTTTCGTGCTGGTGACCCTTGCGCTGGCCCTCGGCCTGGCGGTGATCGCCTGGCTCGGCGCCGCTCGGATACTCGGCGCCGGGCGCCTCGCGCGTTTCAGGCTGCGCCGCCGGACGCGACCACCGCCGTGGACCGTGCTCTCCCTGGCCGAATTGGCGATTCTGCGGATCTGACCGGCCCGCCGGATCGGCGTGCGAACGCGCGCGGATACCGGCACGACAGGTCCTCGCCCATCTCAATTCCCCAGGAGCACAATCATGTTCACTTCTCGTCTCCGCATGCTGCCGGCCGCCGCCCTCGCCGCGGCCGCCCTGATCGTCGCCGGTTGCAGCAGCGACAACTCCGGCGATTCGAACCCGTCGCCCTCGGCCACGTCGTCGCATTCGCCGATGGCCGACATGCCCGGGATGAATCACAACAGCGCACCGTCCACCGCGACCCGCACCGACTACAACGACGCCGACGTCAGCTTCCTGACGATGATGTATCCGCATCACGCGCAGGCGGTGGAGATGGCGAAGCTGGTGCCCGGCCGGTCGCAGAATCAGGAATTGATCACCCTGGCCGCGAATGTGGAAAAGGCGCAGGCCCCGGAGATGGAGCAGTTCGCCGCGCTGCTGCACAGTTTCGGCAAGCCCGCTCCACAGGCGACCATGAACCATCCGATGAACGGCGTGATGACGTCCGAGCAGATGACCCAGCTGCGCGACGCCTCCGGCGCCGATTTCGACCGGATGTGGCTGCAGATGATGATCGCGCACCATCAGGGCGCGGTGGATATGGCGAATACCGAGCTCGCCGACGGCACGAATGCCGACGCGAAGGCGCTGGCGCACAACATCCTCACCGCGCAGCAGGCCGAGATTCAGCAGATGCGCGGGATGCTCGGGCAGAACTGATCGCCCGCGGTCGCGCCGTTCGGCTCGCCGGCCGTTCGGCTCGCGGGTTCGACGGTGGCTCGCGGACGAGCTCGGAAACCACACGCATGCGGGTGTGCCGGCTATCCGGCACGCCCGCGTGGGTGGGGGCGGTCAGCTGCCGATGACGGCGTTCATGATGGTGCCCGCACTGGTCGCGACGCCACCGCCGATCATCGCGCCGGCCACCATCTTCGGCGACTCCAGCCCGCCGCCGTTCCACTTCTCCCAGGCGAAGCGGCCGCCACCGTAGGTGATGGCGGTGACGCCGGACAGCAGGACGAACCAGGTGAAGTAGCGGACCAGCTTCAGCAGTTTGTCCGCGGCCGGCGGAGTTTCCGGCGTGGGGTTGCCGACCTGAGCCAGCACGGTGGTGTACATATCGTGTACGGCGAGAACCATGCTCACGTTCGTTGTCCTCTCGGATGCTGAGGTGATGCCGGTACTGAGGTGATGCCGGTTGGAGCGCAGAGCATGCAGTGACAACTCGTCAAACAGATCCAATTGAACCGCACCGGCCGCCTCGCCCGCAGCCGGACACACCGCATTCGCGAAAGCGGCCGCCACCTGCGGTTCCAGGTCAACTGACCGGTCCGCCGACGATCATGGTCGCGACCGGCCGCTCCGCGCGACCGAGGCGGGCCGGGAGCGAGCCGCACCGACCTCGACACCCTCGGCCGCGTCGACCGGAGCCGCACCCCGGATCGGACGCCCGGTCAGCAGCCGCACGCTCAACGCGGCCAGTCGCCGGTGCCCCGCCAGCGCGCGCCGGGTCCCCGCGACCGACCACACCGTGCGCGTCCCGGGAGTCGTCGGACGTCCGGCGAACCGGTCGGCGAGCCAGTCGGCCATCACCGGGATGGCCAGGAATTCCAGCGGCAGATGCGCGCTGAGCCGGTCGCGCAGATAGCCGATATCCGCCCCGGCCGCTTCGTAGCGCCGCACGAGGGCATCGACGTCGTCGACGGCGATCACCTCGTCGTGGACACCCTGCACGATCAGCATGGGCATGCGCGGCGCCCGGCGGCCGGGGAGGATATCCGCGAGAACCGTGCGCAGTGCCGCGGTATCCAGCAGACCGGGCAGTCCGCCCGCGGCGTAGCGCCCGACGTCGCGGCGGGCGAGCCGGGCCAGCAGCGGAAAGGTCGCCGACACTTCGGCTTCGGCCAGCATCGCCAGATAACGAGGCTGCAGCGCCGCCCGCAGCGCGGTATCCAGATCCGGATAGCCGCGACGCAGCCCCGCCGTGAAGACCATGGCGAATCCGGCGAATACCGTGCCGTTCAGGCGCTCGAACGCCGCCCCGGGATCCCCGACCGGTGAGCCGGCCACGGCGCCGACGATATTCAGTTCGGGCGCATGGGTTTCCGCGAGCTCGGCCGCCCAGGCGGTGGCGAGGCCGCCGCCGGAATATCCCCACAGGGCGATCGGTGTGCCCGAATTCAAGCCCAGTGGAACGAAATTCAGCGCCGCCCGGATACCGTCCAGCGCGCGGTGTCCCGGCTCCCGCGCCACTCCGAAGCGGCCCTCACTACCGCCGTGGTCGGGCACCGAGACCACCCACCCCCGATCCAGCGCCGCCGCGATCAAGGGAAGTTCGAGCTGCGGAATCGCTCCGATCGCCCGGGCGCCGCGCCACAGCGCGTAGGACGGAAAGCACTGCGGTGCAACGGCATCGATCGCACAGTGGAAGGAGACCAGCGGCCGCCCGGGCGCACAGTCCCGGGGCAGCAGCACCGTGGTCACCGCAGCCTCGGCCGTCCCGTTCAGATCGCTCGTGCGATAGAGCAGCTGCCAGACCGACATTCGCAGTGGCACGACACCGAAGGCCGCCAGCTCCACGACCCGGCTGCGCAGGATGGCGCCCGCCGGCTGCGCCTCGAAACCTTCCGGAGCCCGATGGAAGGGGTCGGCGTCCGGGCGCGGCGGCTGCGGCCGCCGGCCGCTCACAATCCACCCCCGCCGCCGACCAGCCACGGGTTGAAGCTGCAGCTCAGTGTCGGATACCGCTGCGGATCGAGAGCGTGCAGCGCGATCGAGAGCGCCCGCGGGGAATACATCATCGTCAGGTGATCGGACAGATCCTGTTCGCAGCCGTCCTGCAGGGTGATGTCGTCGACGGTGGCATCCGGACCGGCACGCAGAAGTGCCAGTTCCACCGGATTCATGACCTCGTCGTAGCGGGAGGCCACCACGGTGTACGCCACGCCGGGCACGGTGTCGCCGGCGAGGTTGAGCTGGTTCAGAAACGGCGAGCCGACGGCCTGCTGAATATTCGCGGGGCCGACCAGCGGACGGTAGAAGCCGAGGATATCGATACCCAGATTCGTGATGATCCGCCCCAGTGTGGCCATGCCCAGCAATGTCGTTCCGTGATGGGTGCCGCCGAAACTGACCAGCTGTCCGACCTTTTCGGCGCCGCCGTCGAATTTCAGATATTGATCGGCTACCGGCGCCCCCTGGGAATGCGCGACGATGTCGACGCGATCGGAATGTGTGGTAGCCCGAACCCGGTCGACGAAGGCGGCCAGTTGCCACGCCGAATCCTCGATCGGCCCGACCGCATAACGTCCGGGAAGTACCGCACCGAGACCACCGCCGTCGAGAAGACCGGACCGTCCGTAATTGAAAGCGAAAATACAAAAGCCGGCCCGCGCGAGTTTCGGCGCCATATAAGCGAAACTGTCGTAGGCGTTGAGCCAGGTGCCGTGCACCAGCACGATCGGCTTCGGATGGTCGGCGCTCGGTACACAATCCCAGCGATTCGCGCCCGGCGGGGCGGCATCCGGATGCGTGAGCCCGTATCCGAATGCGGCCAGGTAGGAGGTCATTTCGGGACCTTCCCCCACCGCTTCGCTCGCGTGGCTGCCGACCCGGCCGCCGGAACCGGAACTGCTGCCGGTGTCCAGGATCGGCTGCGGCACATCGCCGTCCGCGGCGGGATGCAGACCCGCGGCGATCAGATCGGCCAGCTGCGTTTCCGGGGTGTCCGGCGGCGCCGCGGTCGCGGTTCCGGAACCGATGACGGCCGCGCAGATCAGCGCGGCGAGCGCCGGGATTCGATGTCGAAGCTTCATTGCTGCCTTCCCTGCCGGCACACCGGAAATCGTTTTCGGCGGCCCACATTCAGCCTCATCGGCAGCGGCGGGAAAGTCACTGCACTCGGATACACAGATCCGCTGGCGGGATTTGTGGCCGGAAACGAATTCCGGTCGCGGCGCCGCGACCTCTTGCCGCAATCCATGTGGCCCGCGACAATCGGCGCATGCCGGTTGCCGTGAATTCCGCGCCCTCGAGTCTCGCCGTGCGCATCCTCGAGCGCCTGCCGCAGTTCGCCGAACGCGTCCTGGCCTCCGGACTGGGTACGTCCGCATCGGCCGCAGATCTGCCCGCGGACCATTTCGTCGAGGTGCTCCCGGCCATCTACGGATGCGCGCACGCCTTCCTGCACGCCATGGCGCAGCAGCGGGAATTCACCCGTGACGAGGTCGCCGCCTTCGTGCAACCGGTGATCGAGCGGCATGCGGAGGATCGGCTGCCGCTGCCGCTGCTGATGGAGGCGGTCCACCGCTCCGCCCAGCAGGTACTGCAGGAGGCGGTGGCGCTGAGTGAGCCCGCGGATGTCGACCAGCTGATCGAGTTCGGTTCGCGCACACTCGAATTGCTCATGCACATCAACCTGATCACGGTCGAGGGCTATGCGGCGGTCGAACACTCGATCTACCATCCGGAACGGGAGGCCAAGCGCGCCCTGTGCGCGGCGCTGGTGGGCGGACAGCCCGCCGAGGAGCAGGCGGCGCGCGCCGATACCGCGCTGGCCGAACGGTATTCGGTGCTGGCCGTCCAGGTGCGCACCGATCCGCAACCCGCCGCGGCCGCGAATCTCGTTGTCCGCCGCCGCATCCGCATCCTGCAGCGCGTTCTGGATCGGGTGGCGGGGCCGACCGCGCTGCACACCTTCGACGGGGACACCGCGGTCGTGCTGCTCCCCGGCGTTCGCGAGTGGCCGGAGAGCGCCGGCGCGGAGTTGGCAACCGAACTCGCCGAACAGTTCGGCGCCGATGTCCTCGTCGCCGAAACCCCGTGCACCAGGCGTGAATCCGTGCCGGAGGCGGCGCATCAGGCCGCGGAGGTGGCCCAGCTGGCACGCATGTCCGGGCGGCCGACCGGGATGTACCGACTCGACGATCTGCTGCTGGAGTATCAGCTCACGCGGCCCGGGGTGGCTCGTGACCGGCTGGCCGAACGGATCGAACCGCTGCGCCGGGCACCGCATCTCATGGAGACGCTCGACGCGCATCTGCGCCACGGCTCCGATCGCAAGGCCGCCGCCGCCGAAATCCACATCCACCCCAACACTTTCAGCTATCGGCTGCGCCGCATAGAGAAACTCACCGGCGTCGACCCGAGCGATCCGAACGGATCGCGATTGCTGTCCGCGGCGCTGGTCGCCCATCGATTGCGTCCGGCGCCCGCCCGGCCGGTCACCTCCTGAGCAGTGAGAAGGTAGTACGACGATGAACGCCCGCCCCCGCCACGACGTCCGGGTGCTCTCCCGCCAACTGGTCGGGCATTTCGCCGAACATGTGGCCCCGTGCTCCACACTGCCCGGCGACGCCCTGCACGGCGACATCACCGCGGTGACCAGGGTCTGCCTGGAACTGACCGTCGACATCCTCGAGGGCCGGCAGCCGGACGAGAAGGTCGGGCGCCTGCAGCGCGCGGCCGCGAACTGGGCACGCGAGGGCATTCCGATCGATACCGTCCACCACGCGGTGCACGAGGGATTCCGGCTGGCCTTCGATCTGCTGCTCACCCAGACCGATCCGAAGCAGCGGCCCGAGAATCCGGCGCAGCTGCTGCTGCGGATTCTCGACACCATCACCCCCGCGGTCGCACTGGCCTATGTGCGCGAACATCAGGCCGCGGTCACCGAACACCACACCGCGGTGCACACGCTGGTCTCGGCGCTGCTGGCCGGGCACCCCACCTCGACGATGGCCCGGGCGAGCGGGATCGAGATCGAACCCGCGTATGTCGTGGTGGCGATGAGCATTCCGCCGCACCCCGACGAATCCCATCCCAACGTGGACGGGAAAGTGGTGGCGCGCCGCAAACTGCGCCGGTTGCAGACCGCACTGGCCAATCGCAGCGGCGGGCGGGTGCTGTCGTTGCTCAGCGTGGACGGCGGCACGATCCTGGTCCCGGAGGCGATGTTCGGCGAGGACGAACTCGACGAGCTGATCGCCGAACTGTCCGAGGCGGCGCAGGTCGGGCTCACCGCCACCGCGCTCGCGACGCCCACCGAGGAGATCTCCGCGGCCGCCGACCGCGTGCACGAACTGCTCGACACCGTGCTGCGGCTGGCCAGCCCGCCCGGGCTGTACCGCTTCGCGGATCTGGCGATGGAATATCAATTGACCCGTCCCGGACCGGGTTTGGAACGGCTGGGGACACTGCTGGATCCGCTCGACGACCACCCGGATCTGCTCGAGACCCTGCGGCGGCACATGGCCACGGGCCTGTCCCGCCGCCGCACCGCCAGGCAGTTGCAGGTGCACACCAATACCGTCGACTATCGGCTCAAACGGATCGGTCAGCTCACCGGACTGGATCCCTCGCAGCCGAGCGGCCTCTGGTATCTGCGCGCCGCACTGGTCGCGCGCACGTATCGGGACGCCGAGGGACCGCCCGTGGCGGACCTCGCGGATCATTCGCCGGACGGTATGGGCAAAACGTTTGCTAGGAGGTAGCCTGTCTCGCGATGGCTACCACTGCGCAATTGCGGGCCGCGCTGGCGGTGCTCCGCGCCGATACCGACGAAGCCGCCGAGCAAGCCCGTATTTCGGAAATGTCCGGAACCGATTCGGCAGCGGTCGAACACGCCCTGCTCGCCGGTTTGCTGTACCGGATGATGGGCGATGATCTACGCCACTCCCTGACCGGCGCTCCCGATCTCACCGCACTCGAGGAACGGGCCCGCGCCGCCGGGCCGGGCACCGCGACCTACGCCACCGACGATCGGGAACAACGCGAGGAGCATTGCGCCCAGGCGCATTTCGAGGCGTACTGGCTCGCCCATCGGATCGCGGGACTGCACTTCACCACCGTGCCGTCGGCCCCCGCGCTGCAGGCGGCCGCGCATACCGCCGAGGCCACCCGCACGCTGCTGCGTATCCATCGCGATCTGCTGGACGCGCCGGATGCCGGGCACCCCGCCTGGGAGGTGGTGATCGACCAGCTCGATCGAGCCCGCGCCCTGGCCTTCGCAGCGTCTGCGGGTGCCCAGCCTCCGGATGACCAGCCCCCGGAAAGTCAGCCTTCGGTAGCTCGGCCCTCGGTAGCTCGGCCTTCGGACGCCGCCGCGGGAGTGTCGGAGATCGGTGTCGAGCGCAGCACCGAATGCCGCACACCGTAGGTGAAATAGACGACCAACCCGATCACCATCCAGATCAGGAATCGCAACCAGGTCTCCACCGACAGATTCAACATCAGCCACAGGCACGCCAGCACACCGAGAATCGGGATCAGCGGCACCAGCGGCACCCGGAATCCGCGCGGCAGATCGGGGCGGGTGCGCCGCAGGATGATCACACCGACCGACACCAGCACGAATGCGAACAGCGTGCCGATGTTCACCATTTCCTCGAGCGTGCCGAACTGCACGAATCCGGCTAGCACGGCACAGACCGTGCCCACGCCGATGGTGAGCGCAGCCGGAGTGCCGAAGCGCCCGGTCCGGGCCAGGCGACGCGGGAGCAGGCCATCGCGCGACATCGCGAACAACACGCGGGTTTGGCCCAGATACAGCACCATCACCACGGTGGTCAGACCGGCCAGCGCGCCGACGGAGATGATGTTCTTGGCCCAGGTGACCCCGTGCAGTTTGAACGCGGTGGCGAGGGTGGCGTCGTTGCCGGCGAGCTCGGTGTAGGGCACCATGCCGGTCAGCACCAGCGTCACGGCCACATACAGGATGGTGCAGATCAACAGCGAGCCAAGGATTCCGCGCGGCACATTGCGCTGTGGATTCTTCGTCTCCTCCGCGGTGGTGGCCACGACATCGAATCCGATGAACGCGAAGAACACCAGGCTGGCCGCGGCCAGTAGTCCGTACCATCCGAAGTTGCTGTCACCGGCGCCGGTCAGCCATTGGAACAGTGTCTGGTGCAGGCCCTCCCCGGTACTGCTGGGCTGAGACGGCGGAATGTAGGGCTTCAGATTCGACGGCTCGAAATAGGCCAGCCCCACCACGATCACCACAGCGATCACCGACAGTTTGATCGCGACCGCGATCGCAGACACCCGCGACGACACCTTGGTGCCGATCACGAGCAGCACCATCAGGATGACGATCAACAGGGCCGCGCCCCAATCGAATTCGACCGACCCGAAATGCACGATCGGCGAGCGCGAGCCCATCACCTCACCCAGATACTGCGACCATCCCTTCGCGACAACCGATGCGGCGAGGGCGAATTCGAGGATCAGGTCCCAGCCGATGATCCACGCCGCCAGCTCGCCGAAGGTCGCGTACGAGAAGGTGTAGGCACTGCCCGCGACGGGGACGGTGGAGGCGAATTCGGCGTAGCACAGGGCGGTGAGTCCACAGGCGACGGCGGCGAAGACGAAGGCCAGCGAGACCGACGGCCCCGCCACATTGCCGGCCGTGCGCGCGGTCAGCGTGAAGATGCCCGCACCGACCACCACGGCGACACCGAAGACGGTCAGATCCCAGGCGGTCAGATCCTTGCGGAGTTTGGAATGGGGTTCATCGGTATCCCGGATCGATTGTTCGACCGATTTGGTTCGCAGCAGACCACCCCGCCGGGGGTTCGGCACCGATCCGGCCGTGTTCTGCGTTGGTGTCGGCTCAGCCACACCCGTCTCCTCCGTTGTCACCGATCCCCCGTGACCCGCAGACAGCAACCTAACAGCACTCGGCAGTCAGTCGTCGCAACATGGTCGTGAAGGCCTTGCCCTCGGCCGATGCGGCCCAAACCGAGCGACCGAGAAAGTAGTTACGGTAAGCGATCCGGGCATTGCGCACCTGCCGACGAGGCGGAATCGTGAGAAAGTAATCGATTTCGGACAATTCGTAGACGATGTGCACGAGCGGGAAGAGGTCGGGCAGGACCTCGCGCTCCACCCGATGCAGCGGCCTGATCTCGCAGTAACCCCGCAGGAACGCGCCCAGTTGCCCGGCCTGCACCCGGGCCGGGCCGCCCGCGGCGATCGAGAGCCAGTCGACAGCGAAGCGTTCGATCGCGGTGGCGAGATCGAAGGCGGCCACGGTCCGGTTCGCCAGGCCGAAATCCACGACGGCGGTGACCCCGCCGTCCGACCAGAGCAGATTCGTGCCGTGCCAATCGTTGTGCGTCCACAGCGGGGGCAACGTCGCGACCGCGGCGGCGAGTTCGGATGCGGGGGCATCCGTCGCGCCCGGTAGATCCACCGGCGGTCCGGCCTGCGACCGTCCCGCGTCCGGGTGTGGCTCGGCGGCCAGGAATCGGCCGACCTCCGGGCGGGCGGCGACGTAGCGGTCGACGGCCGCGACCGGATCGGTGCACAGCCCGGCCAGCAACGGATGCGGCGGGCGCTCCGGTGCCTCGAATCCCACCGCGGCGAGGTGCAGGCGCGCGAGCATCGCTCCGGCCGCGGCCGCATCGGCGGCCGAGTGATAGGGGCTCCACGAGAAGTCGTCGCGGTACCGGTCCTCGCCTGCCCCGAGTTCCTGGATTTCGTAGGTGAACTCGCCGCGCTCGGTCGCCCGCACGCGAGGAATCGGAATGCCTTGTGCTCGAAGATGATTCATGAAGGCGTGTTCGGGGGCGAGGGTCCCGGGATCGCGCAGCGCCGAAGGCATCCGCTTCACCACGACTTGCGTTCCGTCACCCAGCCGCACCCGGGCCGTGGACGACAACGGCCGCCGGCTGCGCCATTCGATCACGGGTGTCGCGCCGGGCTCGGCGAACAGATCTCCCAGCTCGCCGGGAGTCAGCGGGGAGAATGCCGGTGCGGCCGACCCACTTTCGCCCATCGCGAAGACCTGATCGCCCGTCTCCGCGGACTCGTCTCCCGCCCGGCTCAGGACGTCCGCTCCGGCTCGGCCCGGGCGGGCAGCCGTTCGAGACGGGCCAGCACACCGGTGCAGGCGGCCGCGGCCAGGAACGAGTACAGCGAGGCGGAGGACCACCAGCCGGGATGCACACCGACGAGGTCCTGCACCCGCAGCCAGATCCGCGCCCACCAATCCACCGATCCCGGATTGAGCACCTGGTACACGACGAAGCCCAGCAGCCACGGCACCAGCAGGAGCGGACGGGCGGGAGCGTTCTCGGACAGATCCCACCCACGACGGCCGCGACCGAGGAAGAAGTCGACCACCAGCACCGCGCACAGCGGGACGAACACCGATCCGATCAGCAGCAGGAAATTCGAGAAACCGGTGAAGTCGTGCACCCCCAGCGCCAGCACGGTCGCGAGCGCACCCACCGCTGCGGCCAGGAAGCGCCGATCCACCCGCGGCAGCAGATTCTGCAGCGACATCGCGGTGGAATACACATTGGCGAACGACTGATCCGATTCCCGCAGCACGAGCACCGCGAAGAACAGCCATCCGGCCGCGACGCCGAGGAAGGTGTCGAAGATCCGGTCCGGATCACCGCCGGCCTGCAGTAGCGCGACGATGCCGAGCAGATAGCACCAGGTCTGCGCGATCGAATTGCCGGCCATCGTGGCCCCGGTAGCGGCGCGAGCGCCGCGGGCGTGGCGGGTGTAGTCGGCGGCCAGCGGGACGAACGACACCGCCACCGCCAGCGCGGTATCGACGCCGGGGAAGAATCCGCTCCACGACGTACCGGTCACCGGCTGCAGCGGTTGGCGCAGGAACTGAATCGTGAACCAGCCCATGGCCACCGCCACCGCGACCGTCACGTACTTGCGCAGAATGCGCAGCACGTTCAACGGCCAGATCGCCATCGCCGTACACAACGCACCGGCCCCGACAATCACCGCACCGTGCGGCAGATTCCCGTGGGTGAGCGCCGCGACCCCGCCCGCGATCACGGTCAGCTCGAACACACCCCACCCGATGCACTGCACGATGTTGGCCACGGTCGGCACATACGACAGCCGGGTGCCGAACAGTCCGCGGAAGTTCGCCATCGCCGGCGCGCCGGTGCGCGCGCCCACCGCGCCGGCGGCCGCCACCATCGCGGTGCCCAGCACGGTTCCCACCGCGGTGGCGAGGACCGCCGCCGTGACCGGCAACTGGGGATGGCCGGCCGGTTGCAGCACGTAGAAGGCTCCGGTGAAGCCGATCAGGCTCACGCCCAGGTTGGCCCAGAACGCGGCCTGATCACCGAACGACAGGGTGCGCGGCGGAGCGTTCGTCAGCAGCAGCGGGGCCTCGGCCGAGCGGTCTCCCGGCTGCTCGGGCAGAGTCGTCATAGCGAATTCATGCTATCGGGTGCCTCCGGTGGAAATTCGCCCCCAGCTTCGCTCCGGCGCCCGCAGTCGGTAACCTCGTCCCGGATGGTTAGCGTCTCCACATCCGCCCGGCCGCTGTCGGGACCTCGCATGCCGGGAGCCCACCGCATCGGTCGGCTCGTCTGGCTGGTTCCGGTACTGCTGGTCGCCCTGAGCGTGTTCTGGCTGTTGCGGCCCAGCTGGCCCCTGCAGCCGATCAAGCGCGAATTCATCGACCTCCAGGTGTATCGCCTGGGCGTGCAGGCGATGTGGGACGGCGCCGATATGTACGGCAGTCTGCCGAAAACCACGCTCGGGATCAGTCTGCCGTTCATCTATCCGCCCTTCGCCGCGGTGGCGCTCGGCCCGTTCGCACTGCTGCCGTGGAACGCCGCGGCGATCAGTTTCTTCGTGGTTTCCACGCTGGCGCTGGCGATCACGCTCTATCTGGTGGCCCGCCGGGTCTGGGGCAGCGGCGGCACCGAGGTGGTTCTGTGGGCCAGCGCCTGCGCGATTCCGCTGGGCATGCTGCTGGAACCGGTGCATTCGACACTGGATTTCGGGCAGGTCAATCTGCTGCTGATGGTGCTGGTCGCCGCCGACTGCCTGCCCAAACGCACCCGCTGGCCGCGCGGCGTCCTGGTCGGCATCGCCGCGGCGATCAAACTGACCCCGGCCGCCTTCGTCCTCTATTTCCTGGTTCGCCGCGACTACCGCTCGGCGCTCACCGCGGCGATCACCGGTGCCGTCGCCACCGGCATCGCGTTCGCCCTGATGCCGCACGAATCGGTGAAGTACTGGTTCGGCGGTATGGGCAATGTCTCGGGCCTCAGCGGGTCGGCTTTCCGGACCAATCAGTCGATTCAGGGCGTGCTGTCACGCTTCCAGGTCCCCGAACCGGCCTTCACCGCCCTGTGGGCGCTGCTGAGTCTGGCGCTGCTGGTGCTGGTGGTGGCGGCGATGCGGCGCGCGGTCGCCGATCCGGCGCTGGCCCTGGCGTTCAATGCCGTCTTCACCCTGCTGGTTTCGCCGATTTCGTGGTCGCACCACTGGGTCTGGATCGCGCCGGGCCTGCTGGCCGCCGTCGGCGTCGCGACTCGGCTGCCGCGCCGGTCGGCGATGATCTGGTACGCGATCATCATCGCGACCGCGGTCGTGTTCACCATCGGCCCGCAGAACTGGGAACCCGGCGACAACAACCGCGAACTGGCCTGGACGCCGTGGCAGCATTTGGTCGGCGACACCTATGTGTGGCTGAGCGTGCTGCTGGTCGCCCTGTATGTCGTCACCGCACCGCGGTCCACGACGGAAGAACCGCTGCTGCCCGTGTCGTTGCGTTCGCTGCGCACCAAGGTGCCCACCGAGTCCTGAGCCGACACGCCGGGCGCAATCGATCGGTAAATCTCCGAGGCATCCTCCGCCGCCTGCCACCCGGCGTCGGCGACACACCACCGGCGATTTCCCAACACCCCGGTCACCCTGCACTTCCGTCGTACCGTAGATAAATATGGACGACAACACGCCGACCGCGGACGGTGATCCCACCCGCCCGGATCGGCAGCTGATCCAGCGACGAGAGCAAGCCTGGAGCAACTACCAGCAGGCTTGCGCCGATCTCGCCGGTACCCGGATCCGCGCCAATCTCGACGGATGGAAACGCTGGCTGCGCATTCTGCCCGGCGCGGCGGTCGATCAGGCCGAACGCCGCCGCGACGAGATCCGCGCCGAACTGGCGCGACATTGCGTCGGGGCCGACGACCGTCGGTGGGGCGTGCTGTCGGGCGGCGACACCGGAACCTTCGGTGGCTGTTTCGGACTCGAGCACACCATCGGTCAGCTCGCCGAGCGCTACGGCAAGGCCGATCCGCATTGGGTGCGCACCCTGCGCGAAACAGCGCGCAGAACCACCGATATCCGTCCGCTCGCCGCCGACGGTGACCGCACGGCCGTCAGCGATATCACCGATCGCGTGGTGCAAGCCGTCCGCATGGCGCCCGACGACGAGGCGCGACGCCGGCTCGTCGTGCACCTGCCCGGCGAGGTGCGCCCGGTGCCGGCGGATCCGGCGACGCTGGCCGGAGATCAGGGACCGGTCGCGGTCCAGTTCGAAATCTATGCCAGCACCGTCAAACTCGATCACATCGATGTGATTCCGCCGCTGCGCCGGATGGGCCTGGGCACCGCGACGCTGCGCCATCTGTGCCGCACCGCCGACGCCCACGGCATGCATATCGTCGCGCAGCTGGTCCCCACGTTCCGCGACGACGATTCGGCGGTCCCGATCCTGGCGCGCTGGTTCCGCGAGCAGGGTTTCGAGGTGACCGAACGCCTGGGCGGGCGGGTCGTGCGAGCACCCGCCAGCATCCCCTAGCCGGTCGTCGTGGCCGCGCCGATCACCGTGTGCGCGTGAGGAATTCACCGATCGCCGGGGCCAGTTCGGCGGCGACCGGATCGTTGCTCACGCCGGGCAGCTCCCGCAATTCGGCATTCGGGAGCACCTCGGCCATCTTCTTGGCCCCTTTGGTGAGCGCGGGGGCGGAACGATCGCCGATCAGCAGCAGGGTCGGCGCCGTGAGCGCGGCCCAGTCTTCCGGCTGAATGGTCTCACCGCGCGAAAACGGTTTCAGCACAGCGAAATCGTGGGCCGTCGAATCGGCGGTGGCGACCAGCTTCTTCCACACCGACGACATCCGCATGACCGCGACGACCAGCCCCGGCACACCCATCACCTTGGTCATGTAGTACCGGACCGCACCGCTGCGCTTGCCTGCCGCGACGCGCTCGCGCAATTTCTCCTCCGCGTCCTTGGGCGGCACGTGATCCTTAGGGTCGACCACGAACGGCGGTTCGAACGCGACCACGTCGGTGATTCCCGTGATCGCGCCCGAGCGCGCGGCCAGCAGTGCCAGGATCGCGCCCGAGCCCCAGCCGAACAGGGCGGCCGATCCGCCCTCGGCCTCGACCAGCGCGCGGATGTCGGCGATCTCGTTGGCGCTGTCGTAGACCCCCGGCGAGTCCGCGCTGTCGCCGCGCCCGCGCCGGTCGTAGTTGAGCACGCGCAGGCCGTAGTTCTCGGCCAGCGCCTGCGCCAGCTCGACGGTGTTGGGGACCTGCCGATAACCGAAAGCGCCGCTGATCAGCACGACGGTTCCCGCACTGCCGGAACCGATCCGGTCGAAGGCGATGGTGGTGCCGTCCTGCGACGTCACGGTCTGCATGTCCTACTCCTTCGCGGGCCGGGTTCGGTTCGAAAGTACGCGATGGGTTCACGAGCTCCGGCGGGGCCGGTCGGTAGGCTCGCACGGACAGTATTCACGGGCGAGGGGGTGCAGTGGTGACGATGGTCGCCGGACCGCACGGACTTCCGCGCGTCAGCGGATTTCCGAGTTCGGATTTCGATCCCGGCTCGGACAAATGGTCGGGTGTCGCGATCGGCGAGGATCGCATCCGGGCGCTGGCGATCGGGGCGTACTACGGCCGCAGCTGGAGCTCCTACAACGACACCGTCGCCTTCCAGCCGGAACACCCCGGAAGTTCGGAGACCCGGCGCGAATCCACCATCGAGGGCCTGCACGAATCGTGGGGTGTCGACAACGCCGAGGATGCGCGCGACACCATCGGCCGGTTGCTGAGCGGGATGCACGCACCGCTGTTCGCGATGGTGCATCCGCTGGCGACCGCGGCCGCCCAGGACACCACCCGCGTCGACCGCACCGGCCTCGCCGACAGCCACCGCGAATTCCTGCACACCGTGTCCGAGGTGCGCGGCTACCGTGGCGTCAACGGCATCGACCGCGATTACGACGCCTGGTTGCAGGCCATCAAATTCGGCATCGTCGACCGGCTACCGCAACCGCTCAACACCGATGCCACCGCCTGGGACCTCTCGCGCATCGTCTTCATCGCCCGCGCCGCGCACACCGCCGGATATCTGGACGAGGACGAGGCGTGGACGCTGCTGGGCCGCGCGCTCGCCAAAGCCCAGCAGCACTACCGCAATTGGCGGCAGTTCGCGGCCGGCTTCCTCACCGGCGCCATCTTCTGGGCGGCCACCCAGGACCTCGCCGCGGCCAAGGAACAGGTCGACGAACGCCGCTGGATGATCCGCGGCCTGCTGATGCGTCCGTCGAGTCCGTGGCGGCGGGTGGCGCTGCATCCGGGCGCGCCGGTATTCGGCCTCTCCCCGTTCCACTGACGGCGGTTACTGCGGCATCGCGCGCAGAATGCCGATGCCCTCCCATTTGAACTGCTCGGTGTCGACCATGCCGAGTTTGCGCCGCTCCACCAGCAACTGCCATTCGCCGAACAGGTCCAGCGACGACGGACGCGCCATCACGATGGAACCGTCGACATGTTCGATCTCGCAGGCCAGCCGCACGGCACCGTCGACGCGCAGCAGATCCTCGGCCTCGGTGGAGACGAATTCCAGATCCGTGTTGCCGTCCGAAACGCGCAGCGTCGCCACCGATCCGGGCGGCGCGGCCACATCGGTGCGATCCAGCGCGGCCACCGGGAATTCGTAGGTGGCCCCGGCCGATACGAACAGCAGCCGCAGGGTGGTGACCACCACCAGCCCCGGCGCCCCGCGATGGCCGCACGGTGCGCATTCGAGGACGTATTCGTCCGGTCGGGCGTAGGCGTGCAGGGCCGCCAGTTCCCGCGCGCACATTTCCGGGGTGCGCATCCGCTCGGCCGCGCGCGACACGTCTGGACGGATCGGACCGTACTGCCCCGGAACCGGCCGGGGCGGGGTCAGATTCGGCCGCTGCCGCACGATGCGCCGCATCTCGAGCAGATCGTCGCCGATCGCGCGGACCAGTGTGGCGGCCTGCGTGAACACCTCGGGTTCGAGGAAGATCGTCGCCGGATTGCGCCGGGTGGCAACGCCTTTGATCACATAGTCCGGCGCCCGGAAATACAGCAGGATCAGCAGGTCACCGCTGTCGGCCTCGGCGAGGCAGGCGTCACGCAGATCGCAGACCCGCACATCCATGGCGACATCGTCGTCGACGCCCAGCGGCGTGGTGGTGATCCGCCCGTCGGCATATCTGACCGCGGTCCGACGCCCCCACACCTCCAGCACTGCCGCATCCTTCCCATCCGACCCGGTGAGACCTCATCGGGGACGGATTCTACCGAGAGACCCCCGCCGTTCCGGGTATCCGGCGAACGCCGATCAGAGGTTTCCGGCGAACATGCTCGCGAGTCCGGTGGCGGTCGCCACGGCGGTGCTGCCCGTGCTGAGTGCGGCAATGAGAAGTGCGTATGCGCTACTCCGGGACACCACATCCCCCGACACGCGAACCGGATGGATGTGTCCGGCCCGTGAATGTGGGTGGCACACTGGCCGAATGCTCGGTGTACAGCCGGAGACAACCGAAATCGCGGAGCCGACCAGCCAACGGCGGCTGATCCGCTACGCCGTGCGGTTCGCTTACCTGGCAGCACTGGTCGCGGCCTTGATCACCGGAGCACTACCCGGTGGCCGCGTGCAGGAAGCCGCGTGGATGATCGGCGGCGTTCTCGCCTTCACCGTCGACCGGCCCTGGCGCGAGCACATCCGGGTACTGACCGACTGGCTGCCGCTGATCGCGGCGCTCATGGTCTACGACTACACCCGCGACCTCGCCGACAAACTCGGCATGCCGCTGCGCATGCACGAACTCGTCACCGCCGATCGCTGGATGTTCGGCGGCACCCTGCCGACGATCTGGTTGCAGGACCATCTGGCCGGCGACGGCCAGCCCTCGTGGACGCCGATCATCGGCGTGGTCTACACGACGCATTTCATCCTGCCCTGGGCGGTCGCGGCGATCTTCTACGTCTACTCCCGGCCGCTGTGGGTCCGGTATATGCGCCGGATTCTGCTGCTGTCGTATCTGGCGCTGGTCACCTATGTGCTGGTGCCCGCGGCGCCGCCCTGGTACGCGGGGCGCGAAGGGGCCATCCCGGAACACGTGCGGCGCATATCCGGTTTCGGGCTCGGCGTGGTCGATCCCAACGTGAGCGCGCAATGGCTCGAGGACCACGGCAACTACGTCGCCGCCGTGCCCTCGCTCCACACGGCGTTCTCGGTACTGGTGGCCGCGACGCTGTGGCCGCTCACGCGGCACTGGTGGCTGCGCGCGATCCTGGTGATCTATCCGTGCGCGATGGGCTTCACCCTCGTCTACGGCGGCGAGCACTGGGTCTTCGATGTGCTGCTCGGCGGCGGGTACACGGCGTTCACGATCCTGATCACGCGCCTGTGGGAGAACTGGCGGGCGGGGCGGGCACTGTTCGGTCCGCTGCCCGCGACCGGCCGGGGTGACGGGTCGGAGGCCGTGGTGCCCGCGGCCCAGGCCACCACGGTGTGACGAGCGTCTCTCCCCTGCGCGCCCCACGGAACAGGCGCAGGTGAGCAGTCGTTTCTCGCGGCTATCAGTGCGGTTCGGCGCGAAAAACCACGTGCTCACGTGTCCGGTTCACCGGAATACTTGCGCGGCACCGATGAGTTGAGTGGGTCACGGTCGTCAGGTCTGGTGTGGCGTTCGAGGCACAGAGGAGTGGCTCGACGTCGGTCGGACATTCTGCGTCGCAACACCCGGAGGTACACATGCCCGCCGAACCAGTCCATCACCCGGCCGGACGAAGAACCCCCGCGGTGATCCGGCTGCTGGTCCTCGCGACCTTCGTGGTGATCCTCAACGAGACCATCATGATCAACGCGATCCCTCGCCTGATGACCGATCTGCACGTCACCGAGCGGTCCGCGCAGTGGGTGTCGACCGCGTTCATGCTCACCATGGCGGCCGTCATCCCCGTCACCGGATGGTTCCTGCAGCGTGTCACCACCCGCCGCGCCTATGCGCTCGCGATGGGCGTGTTCCTCGCCGGCACCCTGTTGTCGGCCGCGGCGCCGTCGTTCGCGGTGCTGCTCGTCGGTCGCGTCGTACAGGCCGGTGGCACCGCGGTGATGATGCCGCTGCTCATGACGACCCTGATGACCGTGGTGCCCGAACACGATCGCGGCCGGGTCATGGGTAACGTCACCCTCGCCATCTCGGTCGCTCCGGCCATGGGTCCGGTCATCTCCGGCCTGGTACTCCAGATCGGTTCCTGGCGTTGGCTTTTCCTGCTGGTGCTGCCCATCGCCGGTGCGGTGACCTTCTTCGGCCTGCGGAAACTGGAGAACGTCGGCGAACCCGAGAGCGGCGCGATCGATTGGGCCAGTGTTGTTTTCGCGGCCCTCGGGTTCGGCAGCCTGGTCTACGGCCTCAGCCGGTTCGAGGTGGGCAACATCGTGATCCCGGCGCTGATCGTCGCCGCCGGCGTGGCCTTCATCGCGGTGTTCGCCGCCCGCCAGATCCACCTCCAGCGCACCGGATCTCCCCTGCTCGATCTGCGAATCCTGTTGTCCGGCACCTACACCAAGGCACTCGTGCTGATGGCGGTGGCCTTCCTGGCGATGATGGGCTCGATGATCCTGCTGCCGCTGTACCTGCAGAACCTGCGGTCGCTGTCACCGCTGGAAACCGGTCTGCTGGTGATGCCGGGCGGATTGGCGATGGGTCTGCTGGGGCCGACGATCGGGCGCCTCTTCGACCGCTTCGGCGGGCGCATGCTGGTGATTCCGGGTGCGGTCGGCATCGCGGCGGCGCTGGCCGGCTTCACCCGCATCTCGCTGACCATGCCGTACTGGCAGTTGCTGGCGCTGCACATCCTGCTGATGGTGTCGCTGGCCGCGGCCTTCACCCCGGTCTTCACCCTCGGTCTCGGCGCGCTGCCGCAGCATCTGTACTCGCACGGCAGCTCGATGCTCGGCACCCTGCAGCAGGTGGCCGCGGCGTTCGGCACCGCCCTGGTGGTCACGGTGATGACCGCCCGCGCCACCACCCTCACCGATCGCGGGATCGCACCGCTCGTCGCCCATCTGTCGGGTATGCGGCTGGCCTTCGGGATATCCGCCGGCCTGGCGCTGATCGTCATCGTGATGGCGGTGCTGCTGCCCAACCGCTCGGCCTCCTCGGAGGCGGTCGTCCTCGACTCCGAGGATGTCGAGGACACCGAGATGGTCCGCGGCTGACCACGGCCCGAAACGCCCGCGAGACAACCGGTCTCGCGGGCGTCGTCGTGTCGGCTCAGCCGCGATCGGCGCCGGGACGAACCGGTATCGACACCGGCCCCACGGTGAAGAACGAAGGCGTATAAGGGATTTCGGCGGGATCCACGGCGAGACTCAGGTCCGGGAACCGCCGGTACAGGCTCGCCAGCCCGAGCCGGCCCTCCAGCCGGGCCAGCGGTGCGCCGATGCAGTAGCGCGGTCCGTGCCCGAATCCGAGGTGCGGCCGCGGCGGGCGGGTGATGTCGAATTCGTCGGCGGTCTCACCGTGCTGCGCGGTGTCCACTCCGGTGGCTTGGTAGACGACGCCGACCGCCTTGCCCTTCGGAATCGGAACCCCGTCGATCGTCACGTCCTGCAGCGTGAATCGGAAACTCGTCATCATCACCGAGTGCCGGTAACGCAGCGTTTCCTCTACGACGTCGGCCCACCGATCCTCCGCCTTCACCAGGGCCAGCTGGTCGGGATGCCGTCCCAGCGCGACGACCGCGTTCCCGAGCAGGTAGACGGTGGTTTCGTGGCCGGCGATCAACATCAGCCACAGAATGGCGACCAGTTCGTCCGTGGTGAGCCGATCGCCCTCGTCCCGCGCCCGGACGAGATCGGAGGTCAGATCGTCACCGGGCTCGCGCTGCTTGCGCTCGACCAACTCGTAGAGATAGCCGCGCAGCGCCACCTGCGTCGAGAACGCCTCCTCGGCCGAAATCTCTTGTGACAGTGAGGTCAACGTCCACTGCCGCAGCTGCGCCCGCTCCGACTCCGGTACGCCGAACAGCTCGCTGATCACCGCCATCGGCAGCGCGTCGCAGAACGCCGGCACCAGATCGACCGGATCCCCCGCGGCCGCCACACCGTCGAGCAGGCCGTCGATGATCGCCTGGATCCGCGGCTCCAGATCCCGTACCCGAGCCGGAGTGAATCCCTTCCCGACCAGGCCGCGCAGTCGCCGATGGTCCGCACCGTCCTTGGTCGACAGATGATCGCCCTGCACGATCGCCCGGAACGGCCAGTCCTCGGGGATCGAGCCGTCGTAGAGGGCGGGCCAGTGTTTCGGATCCCGGGCGAAGGTCTTGTTGTCGCCGGCGAGGATCTCCTCGACCGCCCGATGGGAGAGCGCGAGGTAGGCCGGAACCCCGCCGGGGAAGTCGACTTCGACCACCGGAGCGGTCTTGCGTAGGCGGAGGCAGGTATCGAGGGGGCGTTCGTTCGCATCGGGAAAAGCAGGTCGGTTCGTCATCACGGAACCCTTCGACTGTCGACGTGCCTGCGCACGCGAGGGATGAGACCTGTTGCCCGCGAGATCATCTCAGAATCGCGGTGCCGCGGGAGCCGGTCGAGCACCACCGGTGGGGAGAGTCGATTCCCTTCGGCTCGGGTCGCGCGCGCCGACGTGGCAGCCCTTCCGAATTAGAACGTGTTCTATATTCGAGACGACCGTTCCGGCGATACTCGGGAGTTGACGACATGTACAAGTGGTCCGACGAAGATCTGATGCTTCGCGACGCCGTGCGCGGCTTCATCAAGAAGGAGATCGAACCGCATGTCGACCGGCTCGAAAGCGGGGCACTGCCGCCGTTCGACATCATCCGCAAGCTCTATGCCACCTTCGGCCTCGACGAGATGGCGCGCGAGGGGCTGGCGAAATCGCTGGCCCGCGAGGAAGCCGGAACGCCGGGGAAGTCCGGCGGTTTCAGCGGTTCCGGCAGTATGGGCGTCATCCTCAACAGCGAGTTGGCCGGAGTGAGCCTGGGCCTCGTCGCGTCGATGGGCGTGAGCCTCGGCCTGGCCGTCGGCACCATTCGCAGCCGCGGCACCCTCGCGCAGAAGAAGCGCTGGCTGCCCGAGCTGGTGACGTTCGAGAAGGTCGGCGCCTGGGCGATCACCGAACCCGATTCCGGCTCCGACGCATTCGGCGGTATGAAGTCCTACGTCCGCCGCGACGGCGAGGACTACATCCTCAACGGCCGCAAGACCTTCATCACCAACGGCCCGTACGCCGACGTGACCGTCGTCTACGCCAAACTCGACGAGGAGGACGGCACCGATCGCCGCGACCGCAAGGTGCTGACCTTCGTCCTCGACAAGGGCATGCCCGGTTTCGTGCAGAGCGCGCCGTTCAAGAAGATGGGCATGAATTCGTCCCCCACCGGCGAATTGGTCTTCGACAACGTCCGCCTGACGCCCGACCGCCTGCTCGGCGAAACCGAGAATCCCGCCAAGGGCGACGGCAAGGACAGCGCCAAGGAATCCTTCGCCGCCGAACGCATCGGCATCGCCTCCCTGGCGCTGGGCATCATCAACGAATGTCACCGGCTCTGTGTCGATTACGCGAAATCGCGCACGCTGTGGGGCAAGGAGATCGGCCACTTCCAACTCATCCAGCTCAAGCTCGCCGAGATGGAAGTCGCCCGGATCAACGTGCAGAACATGGTCTTCAACGCCATCGAACGCACCGCGGCCGGCGAATCCGTCTCTCTCGCCGAAGCGTCCGCCATGAAGCTCTACTCCTCCCGCGCCGCCACCGAGGTCGCCATGGAGGCCGTCCAGCTGTTCGGCGGCAACGGCTACATGTCCGAGTACAAGGTGGAACAGCTTGCCCGCGACGCGAAGTCGCTGATGATCTACGCCGGCAGCAACGAAATCCAGGTCACGCACATCGCGAAGGGCCTGTTGAACGCGTGACCCGCAGTCCCCTGCCGCACCACCGGCAGGGGACTGGGATCCGTTGCGCCCGGCTTCGGCACCGAACTTTTCGTGCAAACCTCGGCGAGAATGCGAGAAAACCGCGCGATCGGGCGCGGTTTGCACGATCAGTTGACCGCCGGGCCACGGGCCCGGTCCGCGTGACCGGGGCCCTCCGCGTCAGATGCGCTGGTCCGCGAGCTGCAACACCAGGCAGGCGATGGCCAGAGGCAGGAACAGCCCCACGGCCAGATAGAAGGTCTGCGCATAGTCGGCGACGCGGATGTGGGTATAGGCCGCGCAGACGAAGTAGAGCACCAGGCCGATCGCGGCGGCCGTACCCACATACGGCACCCCGAGCACACCCAGCAGCAGGCCGGCCGCACCGGCGAGCTTCAAGGTTCCGATCGGAAAGGTGAGCCAGGACTGCGGAATCCCGGCGGTCTCCATCGCGGGCGCCAATGTGGCCATGACCGGGGTGAATCGGGTGACGGCGGCGACCCCGGAGAAGGTGTTGGCGGCGATGGTGACGAGCATGACGGTCAGATAGGCGACGAACATCGGAGCCTCGCTCGGTCGACAATTAATACGGTTTCCCAACTATATCGTTTTCGTACGATATGGGATAGAGTGGATTCGTACGCCGAGCAGTCGCCACGGCGACGCTCCCATCCGAGCGGAGGACCGCACATGTCCGATGACCTCTCCGTCTCCGGAATCGATCCCACGACGGTCGATTTCGAGCAGCTCTACAGCGGCGCCGCCCTGGCCCCCGGCCTTCGACTGGAGAAACCACCGTGGGATATCGGCCGCCCGCAACCGCTGCTCACCGCCATGGAACGCGCC
The DNA here is from genome assembly GCF_001665865.1 of Nocardia sp. 852002-20019_SCH5090214. Classification (NCBI taxonomy): domain Bacteria; kingdom Bacillati; phylum Actinomycetota; class Actinomycetes; order Mycobacteriales; family Nocardiaceae; genus Nocardia; species Nocardia sp. 852002-20019_SCH5090214. The sequence goes on from NZ_LZMK01000262.1 coordinate 32,011, forward strand.
GGCCGGATCACCGGCGAGGTGCTCGACGTCGGCTGCGGCCCGGGAGACACAGCCATCCACCTCGCCGAACTCGGCTACCGAGTGACAGGTCTCGACATCGCCCCCACCGCGATCGACCAGGCCCGCAGCCGCGCCGCGGGCCGCGATCTCCCCGTCACCTTCGCCGTCGCCGACGCGACCACCCTCGCGGGCTACGACAGCCACTTCGACACGGTGGTGAGCAGCGCCCTCCTCCACTGCCTCTCCCCCACCCAGCGCCGCTCCCACATCGCCGCCCTCGCCCGAGTGACGAAGCCGGGCGGCCGCCTGATCCAATTCAGCTTCGCCACAACGGAACACGCGCGGCTGTACGCGCCTTACCCGCTGTCCGAGCCCGAACTACGCAGCGAATTCACCACACCGGACTGGAACATCACGACCCTGAGACCGGAGTTCATCGAGGCAGTGAATCCGCCGGAGGAGATCCGGAAACTGTTTGCCTCGAAGGGTTTTCGTCCAGACGTGGACGAGACCGGTGGGCTGCGCCTCCCCGTTCACTTGCTGGAGGCGCGGCGGGTGTAACCGATCCGGGTCTCGGACGAGGGGCGGTGCTCGGGTCGAGCCGGCCGGCTGCTCCCGGCTGCCTCGGCCGACCGTCGCTCAGTGGGAGTCCCGGGCCGCCTGTTCGATCACCCCGGCCACCACATCGGGCTGGGACACCGCGACAGAGTGCGATGCGGCTACCTCGGTCACATGGGCGTGGGCGCGTTCGGCCATGAAGCGCTGGGCCGCAACCGGGATGTTCTTGTCCTCGGTCGTGATCACATCCCAGCTGGGCTTCTCGGTCCACGCGGCGACCGCGGCCTTCTCCTCGAGCGCGGACTGTGCGATCGGCCGCTGCGTCGCCGCCATCAGGGCGGCGCGGTCCGGGGCGACGTCGGCGGCGAACTGGTCACGAAACTTGTCCTGCTGAATGTAGAGGTCTGTGCCGGTGCTGCCGTCGATATTCGTGATCGGCACGGGATCGAGCGTGCCCGGCAAGGTGGAACCTGGGAACCGATTGGTCAATCCCAGTGCTGTTTCCCCCGTCGCCGGCAGGAACGCCGCCACATAGACCAGGCCCTTGACCTGATCATTCCCGGCACCCGCCGCACTGATGACCGACCCGCCGTAGGAATGCCCGACCAGAATCACCGGCCCGTTGATATGGCTGATCAAGCCACGCAACCCGGTGGCGTCCGCGGCGGGCCCGCGGAGCGGATTCGCCGCGGCGACAACGGGATAGTGGTCGGCGCGCAGCTTCTCTATGACACCGTCCCAGCTGGAGGCGTCCGCGAACGCGCCGTGCTCCAGCACGATCGTCGGTTTCGGCGCATCCTCGCCGGGACCGGCCTGGGATGTCGTTTCGGCAGCGCAGGCAACGACCACACTCCCCGCGACGACAACCGCCGCGACCGCCGAAACCGTCCGGACAACGCGCCGCCGCGTGCGGCCACGTCCGACTACGACCATGTGATTACGCCCTTCGAACGAGTGGTGCGGATATGCGATCCACTCTGCGTGGCCGGCCCGCAGCCAGGCATCCGTCGGATGACGCTGTCGGCGACGTAATCAGCCCCGGCCCCCGCAATTACGTCGTCATCAGCGTGATGCGACGGATGTCGCCGCCGGATTCCCGGACGACAGTGAGTTCTGTCGTTCCAACCGAGGAGAATCCGATGAGTACCCCCACCCTCGCTACCGCGAAAACCGAACGCGCCGCACTGATCCGCCTGTACGTGAGCCGCGGCGTGCTCGCCCTCGCATGGGCCGCCGTCTTCGCCGCCGCACACGAAACCCTCGATGCCCTCGCCGTCGCCTTGCTGGCGGCGTACCCGTTGATCGACGCCGTCTCGTCGCTGATCGACTACAAAGCGACCGATGCGGGCCCCGAACGCTGGGTAACCGCCTTCAACGCCGCCCTGAGCACCTTGGCAGCCGTCGCGGCCGGTACCGCCGCAATCACCGGCGGCGTAGGCCCAACCCTCGCCACCTTCGGCGTATGGGCGGTCCTCTCCGGTGCGGCCCAGGTCGCCGTCGGCCTGTACCGCCGCAGTCCCGAACTGGGCAAACAGTGGCCGATGTTGATCGCCGGCGGCCTCTCGTTCCTGGTGGGCCTGTTCTACATCGGCCAATCTTTCGGTGACGCACCGACATTGGATGTGCTGTCGGTATACGCCACGGGCGGCGGCGTCTTCTTCATCGCCCAGGCCGCGCTCCTGGTCTGGAAGGGACGATCGACTCCGGTTGTCGCCGAGTGATCCTCCGCGACTCCAGCCCTTGCTCACGTATCCGCACCCGATGCTCCGGATACGTGGGCAGACCCGCGTGGCGGATGCGGGCGGAATTCCTTGCGCGGCGCCGCGAGCTATCCGAGCGCTGTCCGGCCGCATGGATGAGCCAAGGCGTATCAGATGGCAAAGTGGTCCGCACTATCTGCGGCTTCTGCGCCTGCGTCGAATCACCCGCGCTGCCTCCTCGACGCACGCATCGAGGTACCTGTTCACATCGGCGGCGGCATATCGCAACACGAACCATCCGGCGCCCAGCAGGGCATTCTGACGCCGCCGATCAAGTCGGAACCTCAGTGCATCGCTGTGGAATTCACGACCGTCGATCTCGATGATCGTCCGCGACCGTTCATCGACGAGATCACCGATGTACTGTCCGATCGGCTGATTCAGGAGCAGACGAAGACCTCGCCGCGCCAGCGCGCGAGCGAACATTCGCTCCGGCTCCGAGGCGGCATCGAATGCGGCGCAACGCAAATGCTCCCGCAAATGCGCCGAGCCGTACTGGCCGGCGGTCAGGTCCGACAAGGCGGGGGCCACCGCACGGGCATGGTTGTCGACCATGCGGCCCGCCTCGGCGGCGGGCAGGATCGGCAGACAATCGAGCAACGTGCGGGACCGAGTTGTCACCGCAAACCCCCAGGCCTCATCGATCCAGTCGGACCGTAAATTGCGCCGGATCAACCGAAGCCACTCCGGCGTCGCTCGATACCGCGCCCGAGGCACAGTCGCCTCGACCGATTCGGGTTCCGGCAACATTCCCCACAACCACGCCGCAGTGCGATGACTCAACACCGCCTCCGGCAACCATGCGATCACCGCCTCACACCTGGTGCGCTGGGTAACCCTCCCGACCGCATAGATCCCCGGCAACACACGTGTGTATTCCCCGCGGCGACAGCGAGCGGTGATCGTGGCCGCCGAGACTTCGCGCATCAACTCCGCCCTGGTTCGAATCACGGTCACCGATGATTCCGGCTCGGTGACAGGGGGATCCGAAGCTCACCTGGGCGAACGGCAGGCCTGTGGATCAGCACGCGCCTGTGGATGGGGCGAACAATCCGTGCAAACCTCCGCAAGAATGCGAGAAAGCCGCACAATCAGGGTCGGTTTGCACGATTAATTCACCGTTTCTCGACGGATCGAGCCGTGCAGGGAGTTCGGCCCGACCATGAAATCGCCACCGACCGAGCTTCCGTACCGGCCGTGAGCGATGTCACCGACGACCGCAGAGCAGACGATGTCCCTGAACAGGCTCTCCCGCAATATATTTCGCCACCTGCCGGTCTACGTGAAGACTTTCGGCCAAATGGGCGCCTTACCGCCGGGCTGGCGTCCGGATGTTCCCCATGCCTGACCCTCAAGCTGTCCGAACTCATCGAACTGCAACCGCGCCCCGCTGGATCGGCCTCGAGCGCGAAGTCGACAGGTGCTGCTTCGCGCTAACAGCCCCGGCTCATCCACCTGCCCCAACACCGCCGGGACCGGACAGCCGGAGCCGTGGTGCAGCCGACGCGCGGCTTCGAAGCGGGGCCTCATGATCCCCGCGCATATCAACGGTCTTACTGCACGAACGAGCCTCTGGTCGTAGCGTGGTAACCATGGGTGTGGGGCAGAAATACGACGACAGCGGCATCCCGCCGAACGACCTCGGCCGCCGCCTGCGCGAAATCCGCGCCTGGCGCGGCCTGAGCCTCGAAGCCGCCGCCGGACTCGCCGGAATCTCCTACGGATACCTCGGAAAGTTGGAGCGAGGCGAGAAGTCGCTGGAGAACCGGCGCACCCTCGAGGCGATCGCGGCCGCGCTACGCGTGGCGCCGAGCGAGTTCTCACCGGTGCCATGGCAAGCCGAGCACCCGAGCGCCAACGATGCGGCCTATGCCGGACTGGTCGCGATCGAAAACGTGCTCGACATCTTCGAACTGGGTGAAGACCCCGGGCTACCGATGCGGGAGTGGCTGGCCATCGCTGCGGACATCCAGCGGCTGATCGAACTGTCGCAGGGCACAGCGGATTACGCTGCGCAGGCGGAGTTGATGCCGAAGCTGCTCGGTGAACTGCATGCGGTTTATGTCCGTTCTCCCGTACATCGACGCGAAACCCTGATCGGGATGATCTGGTGCTATGCAGCTGCGATGTGGACGAGTAAGCGCCTCGGCGGCCGCGGCCTTCCTCTGCTGGCAGCCAAAGAGGCGCAGCACTGCGCCGAGGCTCTGGAATCGCCTGCATGGCAGGGATTCACGGCATGGCTGCGCGGAGACGCAACAGGCGGATTGTCACGGCCGGAACAGTATCGGCGCGCCGTGCGCGTGGCCGACGAGTTGCGCCCACATCTCGATGACGATGATGTCGTGCAGGCGTACGGGATGCTTCATCTGTCCGCGGCCCTGGCAGCAGCCGTACAGGGCGATCGAGACACCGCCGAAACACATCTCGGCGAGGCCGACGATATCGCTCGACGCCTCGATACGGAGGTGGGCTCGTTCGGACATATGTTCTTCGGTCGCGCGAATGTCGGGATCTGGAAGGCCACGATCGGGAACGAATTCGGCGACAGCAGGAAGGTGGCCGATCAAGCGCACCGGGTGAACGTGGCTGCGCTGCCGAGCGCTTCGAGGCAGGCCGAATTCCACATGGAGATCGGCCGAGCACTTCTGACGGATCGCCGCCGGCGGGAAGAAGGAATCGCCACCCTGATGCGAGCGGAACGCCTTGCACCCCAACGCGTCCACGCCGACGTCTTCGTGCGGGAAGCGGTAGCCGACCAACTCCGCACCGCCCGCCGCGATGCCGGCGGCCGCGAACTACGCGGCCTGGCATGGCGAATCGGCATCGCCCCCGACTCCGGCGACACCCGCCGCTGACCTGCCCGCCGAACCCGAGCGTCGAGTCCGCACGCCGGCCCCTGCCCTCCTAGCCGTCGAATCCGCACGCCGAGTTCGACCGACGACCCCACATGCCACGTCCGCACGCCGATCCCACAGGCCGCAAGCAAGGTTCGAGCGTCGGGTCCGCTCGTCGACCCCACGCGACAAGTGCGAGCGCCTCGTCCGCGCGACGAGAGATCACCGTCCTCATCCGAACAGAACGCCCTAGACGCCAGTCCGGAAACCTGCGCCACAGCCGCCGCGGTGGCGAGCGAACGCATCTACGCAGACGATTTCCCCGAAAAGCAGTGGCCGACCAATTCCGCGCCGCCGCTGCGATGCCGGTCCCCCCGCGAACCACGCGGCCTCACGCGGCGAATCGGCATCGCGCTCCGGCGAGACCCGCCGCTAACCCCCGCACGCCGAACCCGAGCACTGAGCCCAAGCGCTGCCCCGGATCCCGAGTCCACGCGACGGCATCGCCCCGACCTCAGCGAGATCCGCCGCTGATTCCGCGCGCCCAACCCACACGGCGAGTCCGAGAGCGGGGCCGCGCGTCGGCCCCCGGCGCGCCTCGACCGAGCATCGAGTCCGCAGGTCATCCCCGCACGCCGAGCCCGCGCACATGGCCCGCACGCCGAGTCCGTGCACCTGGGCCCTGCACGCCGATTTCTGGCGCGACCCCGCACACCTTGTCCGAGCTGCGGGTCCGTACGCCGATCCCACACGGCGTATACGAGCGCTGCCCCGAGCGCTCTTCCCGAGCGCATCCCTTGTCGCCCTTGTCCTTTCAGGACAGAAGGCGCGTGACTCCTCTCATACCTTGAGATACGGCCCCATCGCCGGGTCCGTAGCCGGCCGAACCCCCGGCTCCTCGGCGGTGGGCGCTCTTGCCGCCGAGGGGATGGAGGGGTGCGTTATGAAAGGCTGTGACTGGATCCTGTTGCTGCTCATCGCAGCACTGCTCGGACTGACCTTCGCGTTAGCGCGCCTACCCCTGCGAGGTGAACGCCGCCGCAAGGACTCCCAGCGGTGACGCCCGCTCATCCGATCGCGCTCGGCTGGGTACATCCCGAATCCACCGCCCCGGACTGGGACACCGCCCAAGTACGCCGCCTGGCCACCCGTCTCGGCTACCGCCTTGTCTGGGCCCCGGAATCCAGCCGCATCCCCCTGGTCGACCAGGTCCGCGCCACCGGCGCCGAAGCCGTAATCGCCCCGTCCACACATCATTTCGACTTCCTCACCCTGAACGCGGTGATGATGCTCGCCGACGTCGAAACCGTCCACCCAAGGCTGTCCTTCGCCCGCTGGGCCACCAGCGGCTAACCGAGACCACAGTCTCGCAGACGCGGTCCGCTGTCGAAATGCCACGCGGGCGTGCCCATTGCCGCCTCCGCACACCGCGCAACCAGCTGTGTTGTGCCTTGGTCGTACACGCACCTGCACGGCACGAACACAACCTCTCGATGATAGGGAGAACAATGAAGCCCAATTACCCTGCCTGGCGCATCGACCTCGCCGACAAGTGGGCGCAGCGCGCGCCGGCGGCAGTCGCGATCGCGATCACATGGGGCCTCGATGCGGCAGTCCGCTTCGTCCTACAAACAATCGCGGAAGCATCCGAACCGCATGGGGGCGCTCCAGTTCAGGCTGATCTGTGTCCGAGTGGCGGAGTAGAGGAATCAATACGGCGACATGTCATAGCGACGGCGATATGCACAGCGGTGCAAGCGGCTGGGTGCCGGCTTACCGCCGGAGCCACACCGACCGCCGAGACAACCGCTCTGTGGGACCCGTCTACCGGCATACCCGCCGATGCCTTGCGCGTGTCGAACGGCGATGCGTCGAGCAGCGAATCCGGAATCGCCGGTATCGAGCAGATCGGCTGGAGGATCTGCGGATGGCGCGGCCCCGAGTACTCGATCACCGTCTACTCGACCGCGCGCACCGTCGATCAGTTCGAGAACAAGCCCGGCAACGTCGATTTCACCGACGTGACGATCGCCGGCCGCAGCGGTCGGCAATTCAGCCTTGACGGAGCATCGAAACATCTCAACTGCAACGTTGCATTCGCTGCACAGCAGGGCGTGATCCAACTTCAGGTACTGATCCGCGCAGCATTGGATAATCCACCGGACCTCTGTGAACTGCTGGCACGAATCGGCGAGAACCTCGTCCCGTGGTTCCCCGAATAGGAAGTGCGACAAGGCAGTTCGGTCCAGAACGTCCAGTCCTTCTACTTCTGCGGCGCGGGGTTCTGGTCGATGATCCCGTTCAGTGTGGTCGAGTTCGTGTAGTCCTGGCCGGTGAGCCGAGCCAGCGAAATCGCCATGACCTCCCGCATATTCTTCACGGTCTCGATGTGGTCGGCAACGATCTTGTCGATGGAGTTATCATCGCCGCTGGCCTGAAGTTTAAACTGCCCTTCGAGCATGTGGCCCATATCGAAATCACCGAAACCGGTAACCATTTTCACCCGGTCAACAAGTATGTTCATGTCCTCCAAATCCTCGATCCGCTTGTTACATGCCGCCAGGCAATCGCGGGCGACTTGCTCGTCGTCGAGGTATAGGTCACCGGCCCGGGCTTCGGCTGCTCGCTGCTGCCAGGTTGTGAGATCGCTGGCCATCCGCCGCTGTCCCCCTGTTATTGCGGAATCGACGGCACGATCGAGTCGCCGATGTTTGCTAGCGTCGGGCACGGGTCGATCGGCACGTCGTCGGACAGCCGACCGATTACCTGCAACTGGACCGAGCCTTGGCTGGTTTGAAACACGACATCACAGTTGCGATCCGCCCCTTGCTCACCGAATTCGGTCCCCTGCCGTCCAGCCATCGTAACTGGGCGCTGTTCAATATTGCCGGCTTTGTTGGCGATCTCCTGAGGCGAGTGCTTGGCGGTGGAGTAGACAGTGATCGCATACTTCGCACCTTTCCAACCACAGATCTCCCAGCCCGACTGATGCACCCCGGCGATGCCGGATTGCTTTGTGCTCGGATCGACCTTTGCGCCGGTGAGCGCTGACTCCGGAATCCCAGTGCACGGATCCCACACTGCCGCAGCAGCATCGCTCGTGGTCGAGGTAGCCGCACCGTCCGTAGTCGAGCTACACCCCGCTGTCATCACCGCCAGCACCGCCCCGATCGCGACCGCCACCCCTGCCACTCGTCGCTGCACCCGACGTCCTCCCGCTCGACAGACAACTTCGCTACGGACTATAGGACGCGGCAACGCACCACAGGGTTCCAAGTCCTCCCGCGGGGCCCAACCAGGACGCTGCGCCCGATCCACCGGGCACCTTCTCGGTGCCCCCGGTCGGACTCGAACCGACACTGTGCGGATTTTAAGTCCGCTGCCTCTGCCAATTGGGCTACGGGGGCGGCTGGGATAGCGTACCTAAGTCGTACGTCCGTCTCGGAATTGTCCGGGGATTTGCTCAGTGCACGCCTTCCATCAAGCGGCTGACCTGCGGGGCTAGGAAGTAAACGACGATTCCCACTGCGATCGCGACCAGGCCGGTGATGCCGAAGTAGGCGACTTCGTGGCTGGTGTCGTAGAACTCGGACAGGACGCCGGACATCGAGGTGCCGATGCCGACGGAGAAGAAGTAAAGGGCCATCATCTGGGCTCGGAAGGCCTCGGGGGCGAGCTGAGTGGTAACCGCGAGGCCGATCGGGGACAGCAGCAGTTCGGAGATGGCGAAGCCGGCCAGGATCACGAAGACGAGCAGGGCGGGAACGGTTTTGTCCTCGAAGCCGGCCAGGGGGACGAACAGGAGGAACGATGCGCCCATCCCCATCACGCCGTAGGCGAACTTTCGGGGCGTGGTGGGGGCTCTGGTGCCCAGGCGGGTCCACATGAGCGCGAACAAGGGCGACAGCACGATGACCCAGATCGGTTCCTCCGAGCCGATCCAGCTCGCCGGCGCGGTCCAGCCGAACAGCGTCCAGTTCATCCGCTCGTCGGAGTAGACGGCCAGCACCGTGAAGATCTGCTGGAACAGCGACCAGAACACGGCGTTGGCGATGAACAGCGGTATGAAGGCCCGCACTCGGACTCGTTCCACCGCAACCACTTTCGGACTGGTCAACATCAATCCGAAATAGAGTATCGATACCGCCGCGATCACGCCGGTGGTTACCCACGACAGATTCGACAACCGGACCAGCCCGGTCCACATCGCGACGGCGACCACCACCACGAGGACCAGCACGAAGGCGATCACTTTCCCGATCTGGCTGCGCGGCAACGGGTTCGGCACTTCCCGCCCGTGGGTACCCAGATTGCGCCGGAAGATCACGTACTGGGTGAGTCCGAGCGCCATGCCGACCGCCGCCGCCCCGAATCCGTAGTGGAATCCGAGGTGGGTCTGCAGCAGCCCGGTGATCAGCGGGCCGACGAACGCGCCCAGATTCACGCCGAGATAGAACAGCGTGAAACCGCCGTCGGCACGCGGGTCACCCTTCTCGTAGAGCGTGCCCAGCAGTGAGGACGCGTTGGCCTTCAACGCCCCGGAGCCGAGCGCGACGAGCACCAACCCCACGCCGACACCGGTCAATCCCGGCAGCACCGCCAGCGCGATATGCCCGGCCATCACGACCACGCCGCCGTAGAAGACGGTCCGCTCCATTCCGAGCACCCGGTCGGCCAGCCAGCCGCCGAGCACGGTCGACAGATACACCAGCCCGCCGTAGGCGCCGACGATGCCCGTCGCGGTGGATTTCTCCAGCCCCAGCCCGCCGTCGGTCAGCGAGTAGTACAGGTAGTACCCGAGAATGGTGAGCATGCCGTAGAACGAAAACCGTTCCCACAGCTCGACTCCGAACAAATTGACCAGCCCGATGGGATGGCCGAATATCGTGCGTGTCTCCGGCGACGCCTGCTCTCCCGGGACGGGTTCCACCCTGCTCATGAGACGCAATTGTCCAGCAACGAGGGACACCGATCGCACAAAACGCCGATCACGCGGGGATGTCGCGGCACCCTCAGGCGGCGCCGCCTCCGGCCCGCCTCAGGCGATCGACAGCGCGATCCCGTCGAGAATGTCGTGCTCGCTCACGATCAGCTCGGAGATCCCCGCCCGGCGCGCCAGCTCGTCGGCCAGCACCTCGGTGATCACCGCACCGCCGCCGATCACGTCGACCCGGCCCGGATGCATGGGGCCGAGAGCGGCGCGTTCGTCGTGGTTCATCCCGATCAGACGGTGACAGACCTGGCGGAGCTGATCGAACGTGAGACGGGTCAGATGCACCCGATCCGAATCGTATTCGGGCAGGTCCAGTGCGACCGCGGCGATCGTGGTCATGGTGCCGGCCACACCGACCCAGGTGCGGGCGCGTTCGACCGGAACCACGCCGAAGGCCTGGGCCAGCTGCTGTGAGGCGATGAATCGCGCGGACGCGACCTCCTCGCCGGTCGGCGGATTACCGTGCAGGCAGCGTTCGGTGATCCGCACACAGCCGATGTCGGCCGAGTAGGCCTCCTGCACGCCGGAACTGTCGCCGAGCACCACCTCGGTGGACCCGCCACCGAGATCGACGACCACGAACGGCCCTTCGGCACTGGACAATTCGCCGACCGCGCCCGCGAACGAGAGCCGCGCCTCCTCGTCGCCGGTGATCACCTCGGCCTGGGCGCCCGGCACCACGCGGCCCAGTTCCACCCCGGTCATGGTGAAGAAGTCGTCGCGGTTGCGTGCGTCGCGGGTGGCGCTGGTGGCGACCATCCGCACCCGGCTCACCCCGGTCTCGATCATGCGGTCGACGTAGTCGTGCAGGGCGACGCGGGTGCGTTCGATCGCTTCCGGATTCAGTTCGCCCGTGGCGTCGACGCCCTTGCCGAGTCGCACGATCCGCATTTCGCGGTGCACGTCGGTGAGGTGGCCGTCCGCGCCGACATCGGCGATCAGGAGCCGGATGGAATTGGTGCCGCAGTCGACGGCGGCAACCCGGTCACTCATCACTGTCTCCCGCATCGGTATTCGATTGGTACTGCTCGTATTTCGGCCAGTCCTGCGGAATCGCGGTGCCGCGCAGTCCGGTATCGGCGGCCAGCGCGACCGCCTCGTCACCGAGCGGATTCAGCCCCGGGCCCTTGGCCAGCGAATGCGCGATCAGCACGTGCAGGCATTTGACCCGCTCCGGCATCCCGCCACCGCTGAAATCCGTTCCCAGCGACTCGATTTCGTCGCGCTCGGACAGGTAGCTCTCGTGCGCGGCGCGGTAGGCGGCGGCCAGTTCCGGGTCGGCGGCCAAGCGTTCGGTCATCCCGCGCATCAGTCCGGCGGCCTCTTGCCGGCTCGCCTCGGCGGTCAGGCGCGGATCGGTGAGGTAGTAGAGCGTGGGGAAAGGGGTGCCGTCGGGCAGGCGCGGCGCGGTCTTCACGACCGCCGGTTGGCCGTCGGGCGTGCGATAAGCGATCGCGAGGACCCCGCGTGGCTCACGGCCGAGCTGGCGGGCCACGATCTCGAGATCCGCCTCGGCGGGCGTACCCTGCTCGGCACGCGCCTCGCCGGTCGAGGGCTCGGGCGTAGCGGGGTCGGTCACCGGGGTTCTCCTTCAGGATCGAGCGGTGGCCCAACACGTGGGTTTGTTCGTCGCTGGACATCGGTTGGTAGTGGTGGAGGAATCCGACGCGACTAAAC